>NZ_JBVVQU010000094.1:0-14146 GCF_055811555.1 Mesorhizobium sp. WSM4813 | reverse complement strand
TTGGCGGGGTTTTGACCGGCGATCTGGGTAGCGCGCTCACCACGCGACAGGAGATCGCGGCGACGCTGATGCCGCGGCTGTGGAACACGCTGTCCCTCGCCTTCTGCGCCGCCGTCGTGTCGATTCCCCTCGCAATCATCCTCGGGCTGCTGGCAGTGCGATACCGCAACGGCCCGATCGACAAGGCGATCTCGGGCTTTGCGCTAGCTTCCATGTCACTGCCTGAATTCTTTATCGGCTATCTGCTTATCTTGTTCCTTGCCGTGAAGCTGCAGTGGTTCCCGTCGATCTCGACCGTCTATGAGGGAATGCCCTTCCTCGAGAAGCTGAGAGCAATCGTGCTGCCGGTAATCGCTTTGGTGCTTGTCGTCCTGGCGCACATGATGCGCATGACGCGTGCGGCGATCCTGAACGTGATGCAGTCGGCCTACATCGAGACGGCCGAGCTCAAGGGCCTTTCCGCCTTAGATCTGATCCGTAAGCACGCCTTCCCGAACGCTATCGCGCCCATCATCAACGTCGTGATGCTCAATATGGCCTATCTGGTGGTCGGCGTTGTCGTGATCGAGGTGATCTTCGTCTATCCAGGCATGGGGCAATATCTGGTCGACCACGTCGTCAAACGCGACGTGCCGGTGGTTCAAGCGGTCGGTCTCATCTTTGCTGCCGTCTACATCGGACTCAACATCGTCGCCGACGTCGCCGCGATCCTTGCCAACCCACGCCTGCGGCATCCGAAGTAGGAGGAAGGATGATCAATTTTAAGCGCATCCCTCTCGGGGCTTGGATCGGCCTAATCCTGACCGGACTGTTCGTGATCTGTGCGCTTTTTGCACCATGGATCGCACCACACGGCAATGGCGAAATCGTGGGAGACGTATGGGAGTCGATGTCGTCGACCCACTTGCTGGGGACTGACAACCTCGGGCGAGACCTGCTCTCGCGCATGCTCTACGGCGCCCGCATCACGATCTTTATCGCCGGCATGGCCACCGCCTTGTCGTTCTCTCTCGGCGCCATCCTCGGCTTTACAGCGGCCGTCCTCGGCGGCCTGGTCGACATGCTGATGTCGCGCATCGTCGATCTCTTGATGGCGATACCAACGTTGATATTCGGCCTCGTCGTGCTGTCAGTGCTGCCCTCGAACAACGTGACGCTCATTCTCGTGATGGGGATTTTAAGTTCGACACGCGTCTACCGCCTCTCACGCGCAGTTGCTGCGGACATCAACGCGATGGACTTCGTCGAAGCGGCCAAGTTGCGCGGGGAGGGTCTCGGCTGGATCATCTTCCACGAGATCCTGCCCAACGCACTGTCGCCGCTAGTGGCGGAACTCGGCCTGCGCTTCATTTTTTCCGTGCTGTTCCTGTCGGCGCTCTCGTACCTCGGGCTTGGCGTGCAACCGCCGAAGGCGGATTGGGGCGGCATGGTGATGGAGAACAAGGACGGCATTGTATTCGGAATTCCTGCCGCCCTTATCCCGGCCGCCGCGATCGCGGCGCTGGCGATCTCCGTCAATCTTGTGGCCGACTGGGTGCTTACCCGCACCACCAGCTTCAAGGGAGGGCGCGACTGATGGCTAAGGTGCAGGCGAAACCACGTCGCGAAAGCGGCGTTCTGCTCGAAATCCGCAACCTCAAGGTAGAGGCAACGGTCTATTCGCCGGACGAGAAGCCTCGCGACGTCACCATCGTGGACGGCGTGTCGCTGGCCCTGAAGCGCGGCAAGGTGCTGGGACTGATCGGCGAATCCGGCGCCGGCAAATCGACCATCGGCCTTTCTTCAATGGGCTATGGCCGGGGTGGTGTCCGCATCACTGGCGGCGAGGTCCTGCTCAACGGCCGCGACATCCTGAAAGGCGGCGTCCAGGGTTTGCGCAGGGTGCGCGGCAGCGAGGTCTGCTATGTCGCGCAGTCGGCTGCTGCCGCTTTCAATCCCGCGCATCGGCTCATGGATCAGGTCGTGGAAGCAGCGCTTCTACACGGCCTTGCGACCAAGGCCGAGGCAGAAAAGCGCGCGGTGGCACTGTTCAAGAAACTCCGCTTGCCCGATCCCCAAAAAATCGGCTGCCGCTATCCGCATCAAGTCTCTGGCGGTCAATTGCAGCGCGTGATGACTGCGATGGCACTGTGCTCAGAGCCCGATCTGATTGTATTTGACGAGCCGACCACGGCACTCGACGTGACGACGCAAATCGACGTGCTGGCAGCCATAAAGGATGCTATCCGCGACACTGGCGTCGCGGCACTCTACATCACCCACGATCTCGCGGTGGTGGCCCAGGTCTCGGACGAGATCATTGTGCTGCGGGACGGTAAGATGGTGGAGCACGGCGAAACACGGCAGATCATCGAGGCGCCGCGCATGGGCTACACCAAGGCGCTGGTATCGGTGCGTTCGATCGAGCATGAGGAGAAGGAACCGACGGCGAAGCCTCTGTTGTCAGTGAGGAACGTCACAGCCGCTTATGGCGGCGATGCCGTGAGGGTTCTGCAGGACGTCTCCGTTGACGTCCATGCCGGCCAAACGCTCGCTGTCGTCGGCGAGTCGGGCTCCGGAAAATCCACCCTGGCCCGCGTCATCACGGGGCTGCTGCCGCCGATCGCCGGCAGCATCACCTTCGCTGGCCGCATGCTCGCACCCAGGCTCGCAGACCGATCCAGGGATGATCTTCGAGAACTGCAGATGATTTATCAGATGGCGGACGTGGCGATGAATCCGCGCCAGACGGTGGGCACCATCATTGGCCGGCCGCTTGAGTTCTATTTTGGCATGCGCGGACGCGATCGCGACAAGCGCGTTGCCGAGCTTCTCGACGAGATCGAAATGGGCAAGGGATTCATCGACCGGTATCCAGCGGAGCTTTCCGGTGGGCAGAAGCAGCGGGTCTGCATCGCCCGCGCCCTGGCGGCCAAGCCGAAACTCATCATCTGCGACGAGGTGACCAGCGCGCTCGACCCTCTGGTCGCCGACGGCATCCTCAAGCTGTTGCTCCGCCTGCAGAAGTTCGAAGATGTGGCCTATCTGTTCATCACCCACGATCTCGCGACCGTGAAGGCGATCGCCGATTCCATCGCGGTCATGTATCGGGGAGAGGTGGTCCGCGACGGCTCGAAGACGCAGGTGCTAACACCACCATTCGACGCGTATACCGACCTGCTGCTCTCCTCGGTTCCCGAGATGGAGGTTGGCTGGTTGGAAAGCGCTATCAAGGGACGCCGCATGGAGAGCGCGGGAAACTGAACTTCACCGGGGCGCGGGGGATGGCGATATTCGGATCGTGCCCGAGAAAACGACCGCAGGAGTGATAGCCGTCTCATCAGATTAACGTGACATGCCCGTAGCTTTCGACGTTCATCTCGAAGATCGTTGCGTGGTGAACAAGCCAATCTACCGCGTATTCGTATGTTCGGTTATTTAGATCCGCGCTTGTGACCCTTAAAAGAATTTGGTACGTCGACAGTTATGATCGAGTTGAATTGAGGATTATATGATTGATCTTAGAAGCGACACCGTAACCCGCCCGACCGATGCCATGCGCGAAGCCATGGCCAAAGCCGAAGTTGGAGACGATGGCTATGGTGACGATCCATCTGTAAACGCTCTCGAACGTAAGGCAGCGGCCATGCTTGGGAAAGAAGCTGCCCTTTTTGTGCCCACAGGGACGATGGGGAATCTGTGTGCGATTTTAGCTCAGACGGGCAGAGGTGACGAAATTATCGTGGAATCCGGCACTCACATCTATCGAAGCGAACTCGGCGGAAGTGCTTCAGTAGCCGGAATTCCACATCGCGTGCTGCCAAGCGAACGTGGCGTCATTTGTGTTGAGTTATTAAGGGCAGAGCTTGATGGCACCGGGGGTTATGCTGGAAAACTGCGGCCCGCGCTGATCTGTGTGGAGACCACGCATAACGCTGCCGGCGGAGCCGTGCTGCCGTTGGACTATTTGGAAGCCGTGCGCGAGGTGGCCGTGGGAATTGGCTCCGCCGTGCACATGGACGGCGCGAGGGTATTCAATGCTGCTGTTGCACTTTCAGTCGAGGTTTCTGAAATCGCACGCCATGCGGATACGGTAATGTTTTGCCTATCTAAAGGATTGGGCGCCCCGGTGGGATCTGTGTTGTGTGGCTCCCAAACCGTCATTGAACGGGCCCGACATGTTAGAACGATGCTGGGGGGTACCATGCGCCAAGCGGGCATCCTGGCTGCCGCTGGTATCGTGGCACTTGATACCATGGTCGAAAGGCTTATCGACGACCACCGGCGAGCGCGCCGCTTGGCCGACGGCCTTCATGCTATCAATAGTGGGATATGTGATCCCGGCTCGATAGCTACGAATATCTTGTTCGCGGATATCTCGGCGTCTAATGTGTCAGCGTCCGAGTGGTGTCGTCGCTTGGCCATGCGAAACATAACCTGTCGACCGTATAGTGAATCCAGAATACGGCTGCTCACACACGCGGGGATATCTGACGAAGATGTGGAATTAGTATTATCCGCGTTCGCTGCCGAATGGCATGGGAGTACAACACTGGTGGAATAATGTGCAAGGACGATTTCATATGGCTCTGCTGCAAAGCTTACGACAGTTCAGGCGCTGTTCGCGGGGGCGTCCAGTTCAAGCCGCGGCGATGAACCGATTAGTAATGAAGTCTCTGCACGGGGCTCGGTCGTGCGTTCGCCACTTGGCGCTTATAGATCATCGCTATGACCTTATAGCGCACATTCGTCTCTGAGGCTATCAAAGAGCCCTGAAGCGCGGCCCAGGCTTCCCGGCGTCGGCTGAAGCCAATCCGGATCCGCAAGATACCCGAACACCCGGATCGAACAGGACCATCGGCGCATCAAGCGCCGCATCCGGTCGACGCTCGGCTTCAATCACCATCATTCGCCGCGATGATCCGGATCGGCATCGAAATGGTTCGTGATGCGCAAGCAAAACACGAGGTTCCCCTCATCCCTGGCGGAGCAGACCCCACAATTTTGGGTACCACTCTTCGCCCCATTTAGCCGTTGTCGTTGCAACAAAACGACGAAATTGTTTGACAATTGATCCTCAAAGGTTAGGTATAGAGATTGGTTGCTCCACCTGATTCATAGCTATCGTGGTAGGGGCCGTATCCAAGAGTTAGGCTTCAAATGGCGGAGCCAATACCCAGCGTCGCGAGGCGGTGCTGGTGCCGGGTGAATCTACCATAGGCTTTTAGCAGACGTTGGGCTGGAGGCATGAGGATGGGCACTTTCGTCGGACGGATTGCCTTCGGCTTGCGTCTTAACTCACCTCGGAACTGACATTCGACAATTGCCAGGATATCCAAAGAAATGAAAGATCAACATGTTCGCCCGCCGATCGCTTTCGTCTCCCGCCTCAGTGTGGAGGAGGAGAATACTTGGACAAACCTCTTGAGCTCATTGCTGCCCGGCGAAGACGTCATTCCCTTTCGAGAACTGAGTGACGACCAAAGGAGGCTTGCGGAGATTGCTATTGTAGTCAATCCCGATCCAGCTGAGCTTGTTGAAATGACAGGTCTTCGATGGATTCACAGTGTGTGGGCAGGTGTCGAAAGGCTCATGGCGGAACTTCCACCAGGAGGGCCGCCAGTTGTAAGATTAGTCGATCCAGAATTGTCTCGGACGATGGCCGAAGCAGTGTTAGCGTGGACTCTCTATCTTCAGCGCGACATGCCGCAGTATGCCCGCCAACAACGCCAATCCTTGTGGCAGGAGCGTCCATATCGGCATCCATCCAAGTTAATGATAGGGTTCCTTGGAACGGGTGAGCTCGGAACGTGTGCGGCAAGAACTCTTCAGCAGGTCGGGTTTTGCGTTGCTGGGTGGAGCCGCACACCGAAGCCGGGAAGCTTTTTTGAAATTTACGTCGGGAACGAGGGCCTTGATCGCTTGTTGACCCAAGCTGACATCGTGATCTGTCTCTTGCCGCTGACGCCAGAGACCAAGGGGCTTCTAAATGCAAAGCAGCTTTCTTCGATGAAAGCTGGGGCGAGCATCGTAAACTTTGCACGCGGTCCAATCATCGACACCGATGCGCTGGTTCAGCTACTTGACATCGGCCATCTCTCTCACGCTGTCCTTGATGTCTTCGACCAAGAGCCCCTAGATTGCCACTCGCCCTTATGGCTTCATCCCCATATCACCGTGCTGCCCCATATTTCTGGTCCTACGGATTGTGAAAGCGCGGCGCGTATTGTTGCATCAAATATCCAAAACTATCGTCAGACCGGCGTCGTTCCTGCCGCTGTTGACCGGGTTCGGGGCTACTAATTCGGCCATCGTCAGGTTCTGGTCAGCTCGAAAAACGGCGTCGAACCGTCGAATGGATGCGGCATCAGTAATGGTCCTCAGCATGTTATCCGGTACGACGAGCGGTCTAGGTCACATACCCATAAACGGGATTGAACGAAGCCGCTGACGCGGCATTTGGCGGGTCGGTTTGCGGGTGAAGCTTCTGTTTTGAAGGATTGCGGCTGTTGAAGCGCAATCTTGAGACAGGAGTAACGAGATGCCGAGATGAGCCCTCTGCGCCGGCGCATGATCGAGGACATGACGATCCGCAATTTGTCGCCGGCCACGCAGCGATCCTACGTGGATGCCGTGGCGAAGTTTTTCCCGGGCGCTCGCCGGACCGGCTCGGCCTGGAGTGTCAATCAGACTTGAATCGGGACCTGGATTGGAGTGCGCCCCTGAGGGTGGACAGATCGGATTGAGGAATTGACCAGTCTTGCTGGGTATTCGAAGAGAGAACCATGGCAAGATATCGCACTAACAGGTTTTCCTCCCGGTAGAGGCGCCGGTGCTCTGATTGCTCTGATCCCTGAAAACTGGATCGTTCGAAAGTGGAGTTTTCCGCGGTAACATCCCGGCTGGGAGGAGCGGAAGACGATGAAGGCATCAAAGTTCTCGGACGCGCAGAAGGCGTTCATTCTGAAGCAGGGGGCGGACGGAATCCCCGTCGCGGAGATTTGTCGTCGGGCGGGGATCAGCCAGGCGACGTACTTCAACTGGAAGAAGAAATACGACGGACTGCTGCCGACCGAGATGAAGCGGCTGAAGCAGCTTGAGGACGAGAACGGCAAGCTCAGGAAGCTGGTGGCCGATCTGTCCTTGGACAAGGAGATGCTGCAGGACGTCATTCGCCGAAAACTGTGAGGCCTGGTCGCAAACGCGAGCTGGTGGCGGAGACTTGTGATGAGTGGAACGTGTCGATCCGGCGGGCATGCCGGGTTCTGGAGTTCGACACGTCGACCTATCACTACAAGTCCCGCCGCCGCGATCAGGCCGGCATCGAAGCTCGGATCAAGGACATCTGCGCCACACGGGTCCGCTACGGATACCGGCGCGTGCACGTAATGCTCACGCGCGAGGGCTGGGACATCAACATGAAGCGAACCTACCGAATTTATAGGGACTTGGGCCTGCAGCTCAGGAACAAGACGCCGAAGCGGCGTGTGAAGGCGAAGCTGCGGGAAGGCCGGGAGGAAGCCGTCGGCCCGAACGACGTCTGGGCGATGGACTTCGTCCACGATCAGCTCGCGACGGGCAAGAAGATCCGTGTGCTGACGGTCGTCGACACGTTCTCTCGCTATGTGCCTGTGCTCGACCCGCGGTTCAGCTATCGCGCCGAGGATGTGGTCAGGGCACTGGAACAGGTCTGTCCGAAGATCGGCTATCCGAAGACGATCCGCGTAGACCAAGGCTCCGAGTTCGTCTCCCGCGACCTCGACCTATGGGCCTACGCGAAAGGCGTGACGCTCGACTTCAGCAGGCCGGGAAAGCCCACCGACAACGCCTACATCGAAGCCTTCAACGGCCGCTTCAGGGCGGAGTGCCTGAACGCCCACTGGTTCCTGACCCTTGCCGACGCCGCCGAAAAGTTGGAGGATTGGCGCAGATACTACAACGAGGTGCGCCCGCATGGGGCGATCGGGCACAAGGCCCCGATCTCGTTGCTTAATCCCGATGGCGCCGCCAGCCCGCCATCGTGAGAAAGCCGGGAAACTCTACCTTCCGGCGGTCCAGAGAATGGTATCGCAGCAGAATGGTATCGCAGCAAAAGCCGGGAAACTCTACCTTCCGGCGGTCCAGAGAATGGTATCGCAGCACTGTTCCACGGACTCTACCCAAATCTGGAGGAAGTTCAGGGTCTCAGGTCACCATCACGACGAAGTGCGACGGCGCAGAACAACTGCGCCACCCTCGTCCAGCCCGACGAGGCTGCACACGTTCTTGCCAAGAACAATTCCGAGAATAAATATCGACATTTGTCCACTGCTCTCTCGTTTCAAAACAGAGCAATCCTAAACAAATCGCTCCAGAGAGGGCGGGGCATCCCATAATGACATTGAAATTGCTTCGGGATTCCTGAACCAATACCTGAATCAATTCGTCCACCCCGCCTAAGAATCTAAAATATACTTGTTTAAATGTGTTAACACTTTTGATGACGGAGCGCATTCATTCACTCGCGCTTGCTCTGCTATACAACCCCGCGTTCAGCTCGCTGAATCAATTCCAAGTGGTGGACCAAGATAGCGCCTTCTCGCTCGTTGTGCGCTGCAGCCGACCTGACGGCCGCCTCCTCGTCACCACGCAATAGACTGTCAATGATTGGCTCATGTTGCGCAATGATATCCGCAGCCTCTGGGACTAGAGCGTCGCTGGATCGAATGTAAACTCGAACTTGGTGCTCGATACGCGAATACTGGTCTATCAATCGTCCATGGCCTGATAAAGATACGATAGTGCGATGGAGATGCATATCCTCTTGCGCGATACGTGACTTATTACCTTTGTCGCAGGCGACCTTCAGGCGTGTGAAAGTGGATGCGAGTGTGTTAGCAATTTCCTCCGACCGAACGTCACTCTTCAGTCGACGAGCAACTAACCGACTTGCAAGAGATTCGAGGCTTGCTCGAAGGGTATAGAGCTCCCATGCATCGTTCGCGCTGAGGGTCATCACAGTCCAACCTGTGTAAGGAACCTGGACAAGGAGACCTTCTTGCACAAGCTGATGGAATGCCGTCCTTATCGTGCCTCGGGAAACCCCGACTTGTTCAGACGCCAACAGTTCAGTCAGCCTTGCCCCAAGCGGGATATCGCCCGAGATAATCGCCTCTCGCAGTCTATCGGCCGCTTGGGCTTCAGTGCTGCGTTTGTGGACTTTTTTGATCATGTAGTTTGAGGTCGTATCCATGGGTGCCGGTAGATACCAGATCAAGGATCGATTGTCGAACACAATCCCGCTGCGGTCGCGCGGCTAGGAATGGCCGCTGAAACGCCCCTTCTGAAGAATCTTTAAGCCCAGACGGAACCCCTGCGCGTCGAAGTAGAGCAACTTGATGCGGTCATCGCGCCGGCTGCGGAAGGGAAAAACCGCGCCTCCAGTCGGTTTAACATTCCTCGACGATGGCAGCCAAACCATCGATGCCCCTACGCCTGTCGGCGACACCGCAAGCGAGATAGACAGGTATGCCTGTACCCGGTCCGATCATGCCGCCAGACGGATCAGAGGCATCAGCACTGAATCGGGCAACTCAGCGCTTGGTGAGAAACGAATAGTCCGGCGGTGAATGGTCGTGTGGTCGGCGCGACCCCCCGCTCGGCCATTTCCTCAAGATCACGCAGGCTGAGATTGTAGGCAGGTATCAGGCACGCAAAGCAGGATCACTGACTGGTCGAACTGGCGGTCCTTGAACATCTAATTCTCCGAAAATGTCGAAGGGTCTTGCCATAGCGCCGGAAATCAAAACGGGTGCAACACATCCTTCCTGCTAAGGATTGGCGCGCACAAGCTTCAGCTCTTTGGAGGCAAGATGTCGTGCTAGCATTTCTCCGTCAATCAGATTGTGTGCCTCAGCCAAATCTCCTGCCAGAGAGGTATCCCCAGCAATAATGGCACCAGCTATTTTCTGATGCTGTTGAACTATCGTTTTTGTTTCAAAAAGAAGCGAATCAAGTGATCGGATGTACATCCGTACTTGTGGCTCGAGGATGGCATACTGGGCTATCAGTCTGCCATTGCCAGCAAGTTTGACGATATTCTTGTGAAATCGGAAATCTGCGGCGGCAATTTTGTTCCATGCCCCCACTTCGCACTGCTTTTCGAGGTTCGAAAGTGCCTTGCTTATTGCCGATGCCGATTGCGGGTTTATCGCTTGAGCGACAAGCCGTGCGCCGAGTCGCTCCATCGTCGATCTAACGGTATAGAGTTCCCATACATCGCTCGGAGAAAGCTGCACAACAGACCATCCTGCGTATCGCTTTAGTGTCGTAAGACCCTCGCTTGCCAACTGGTGGAGCGCGCCCCGGATAGTGGCACGGGACAATTGCATTTGCTCGGACAGTTCCCCTTCCGTTATTCGGCTACCCGGCGCAACTCTACCGTCCACGATCGCGTTTCGAAGGATCTCGGCTGCCTTAATCTCGGCCGGGACCTTCACAACCTTCTCCACGTTGAGACCGCGCATCTTGTGTTCGTTCCAAAATTGTCGACCATACCATCAATGCCGGAAAGCTAGCTGTCATGCGGACTTGTGTCGATAGCGAAAAGCAAGCTCACTGGGTGCCTGCGAAGATGGTCGACCATCGACAATTTTTGCTTTTCTTCCCCACGGAACTTTGCAATTATCGTAGCTGATAAGAACATGGAACGGGGTGGAGCAAGTTGCCGATCCTGTGCGTCAAAGAAGCAAAGACCTGCGCCGCCGCCGTGGGGTTCGTAGCAAGCATGGTAATTGTTCCGCAGGCGATGGATGGAGACACGATTCTATTACGTGTTACTGCGGCGCCGCTCAGGAAAGCCAGCGCAAGGCGGATCCATTCAGCAAGGTTTATGGCGTTCAACGGTCCTCGAAGAGGAATGGAGTGGCGAAATCGCGAAGCTCCTGGGCATGGCGGAGACCGGCAACGTGACGTGGCATGTCATGAACGTCGAAACCGGCCATGCCCTCCACGGGTTGCGCGGAGGGTTGGCTGGAGAAGGTCGACTACGGTCCGCTCGGCGATTGCTCCAGGGGTGGCCGCAGGGGCCATCTTTGCGTTCGTTACCTCGTTCGACGAGGTTGTCGTGCCCGTCTTCATGTCCGTTAGGAGCAGCGGACGCTGCCCTCGCCAGATGTGGAGCGGTTTGCGTGAACAAAATAAGCCCGACGATGACGGCCGTTTCCACGCTGCTCGTCCTTTTGGCAGCCGCTCTGATGACCGCTTCCAATGTGCTTCAGGCGCGTCGCAAAAGACGAAGAACAAACAACATTTCTAAAGTTCACGAAGGACGTTTCATGTCAAACCTGCCAACCGAGGCCCAGGTCGTCATCATTGGTGGCGGTATCGGGGGTGCTTCAATTGCCTATCATCTTGCGAAGCGCGGCGTGTCCGATGTTTTGCTGCTGGAGCGCGATCGTCTCACTTGCGGAACGACGTGGCATGCCGCTGGCCTGGTCGGCACGCTCTGGCCGACCAAAAACATGACCCAACTCGGTGCCTATTCGCACCGCCTTTATCAGGAGCTTGAAGCGGAAACCGGGCAGGCGACAGGCTACAAACGCAATGGCTCGATATCGCTTGCTCAGACGAATGCACGGCTTGAAGAGCTGACGCGCACTGCCGAAATGGCGCGCGTCTTCGGTGTGGAGGTTGAAGTCGTCGGCCCGCGGACGCTCGGCGAACTTTATCCCGGGATCGACACCAGGGATATTGTCGGCGGTCTGCACTTGCCGAAAGACGGGCAAACGAACCCGATTGACGTCACCATGGCGCTGGCGAAGGGTGCCAGGATGAACGGCGTGACCGTGCGCGAAGGCGTCACCGTTACGAAAATCCTGACCGACGGCGACAAGGTCACCGGGGTGGCGACCAATGAAGGGACGATTCGCGCGAAGAAGGTGGTACTGACCGGCGGCATGTGGTCCCGGGATTTGGCGAAGCAGGTCGGCGTTGTGCTTCCGCTTTTCGCTTGCGAGCACTATTATGTTGTTACCGAAGCGATACCTAGCTTGTCGTCGAACCTCCCCATCATGCGCGACCTAGATCATGGCGTGTACTTCAAGGAGGACGCGGGAAAACTCCTCATCGGCTTCTTCGAAGACAATGCCAACCCGCTTCCGATGTCCAAAGTACCTGCGGACTTCAGCTTCGGTGAGCTGCCCTACGAATTCGACCATTTCGAGAAGTATCTCGCAAGAGCGATGCTGCGCTATCCCGCGCTCGAGCAGGTCGGCATCTCCACCTTCTTCAACGGACCGGAAAGCTTCACGACCGACAACCAGCACTTGATGGGCGAAGCGCCGCCTTTGAGAAATTTCTTTGTTGCCTGCGGTTTCAATAGTCGCGGCATCGGTGGAGCGGGCGGGATCGGCAAGGTTATGGCCGATTGGATCGATCTTGGTCACCCCCCGATGGACGTGTGGGAGAGCGATTGCCGTCGGGTCATGCCCTTCCAGGGCGACGAAACCTATCTTGAGAACCGTGTCGCCGAGGCGCTCGAACGCTCCTATGCGATGCATTGGCCGTACTATCAGTACCGTTCGAGCCGCGGCATTCGCAAGTCGCCGTTCTATGACTGGTTGGTCGGACTCGGGGCCGTTCATGGCGAAGTCGCTGGCTGGGAGCGACCAAACTGGTATGCGCCCGAGCGGGCGAAGCGTGAATATGAGTATAGCTACCAAAGGCAGAACTGGTTCCCGTATTCCGCGGAAGAGCACAAGTGTGTCCGTGAGAATGTCGGATTCTACGACCTCACGTCACTTGCCAAATTCAAGGTGACCGGTCCTGACGCCGAAGCCTTTCTTCAGCGGATCTGCTGCGCGGATATTGCCGTTCCGGCAGGCAAACTCGTTTATACTCAATGGTTGAACGAACGCGGCGGTATCGAGGCGGACTTGACCGTCTCGAAGTTCAGCGACAACGAGTTCATGATTGCTACGCCTTGCGGCAGCCATGTGAAAGACTGGTGGTGGCTACTACGGCATGTAGAGCAAGGCGAGAATTTCGACATTTCGGACATCACGCACGAATTTGGGGTTATCGCCCTGCAAGGGCCGAACGCTCGCGCGGTATTCCAGAAGCTGACGGACGAGGACCTGTCAGCAGACGGCTTCGCTTTCGGTACCGGCCGTTGGATGAACGCTGCAGGCGTTCACCTTTGGGCACAACGGATCTCCTACGTTGGGGAATTGGGTTGGGAGATTTACATCCCCACTGCCGATGCGCTCACCTTCCTGATCGGGCTGTTGGAAGCTGGCAAGGAATTCGCAATACGTCCGATTGGCATGCACGCAGTCGATGCTCTGCGCCTGGAGAAAGGGTTCCGCCACTGGGGTGATGACATCGTCTATGAGGACAATCTCATTGAGGCTGGCCTAGCGTTCACCGCGAAGCCCAACAAGTCGGTTCAGTTCATTGGCAGAGATGCCGTTGTGGCGCAGAAACAGGCGGGCATCCGCGGCAAAAGGTTGATTTGCTTCCTGTTGAAGGATCCCGAACCGCTCTTGTTCCACAATGAGCCGATTCTCCGGAACGGTAAGGCGGTTGGACACCTGACTTCGGCCAATTACGCTCACCATTTGGGCGGAGCGATCGGCATGGGTTACGTTGTGGCGGACGAACCTGTCGACGAGGCGTTTGTCGCAAACGGTGATTTTGCGATTCAAGTCAACGGGCGCGCCGTGCCGGCACGAGCCAGTATCAAGCCCTTCTATGATCCCACGTCGATGCGCATGCGCGCCTGATAGACGTCATCGCCATGACAATTCAGCTGACGCGAGCTTGCAGCTGTTGCCAACGAGGATTATCTTCACAATAAGTCAGCTTCAACAGCAGCATCCTTCAAAACAGAAGCTTCAACAGCAAACTGACCGCCTAATGCCGCGTCAGCGGCTTCGTTCAATCCTGTTTGTCCACACGTCCTAGATGTTTGGTCCCGGAATGAGGTGACGCGGATCGATTTTGAAGGATGACGGGTCTTTCGTCCAGTGATGACCGATGGCCTCCAGTTTCGGCTTGGCCGCCAGCGCGCGGGCGATGCAGATCCGCTGCTTCTGCCCACCGGAAAGCTCCGATGACGCAGACTGCCCAATCCCTGTCCTGGACGTCCGGCGTATGCACCGCTAGCCCGATCAGGTGCGCTCGGTGT
>NZ_JBVVQU010000093.1:0-14617 GCF_055811555.1 Mesorhizobium sp. WSM4813 | reverse complement strand
TTGACCCCAGCACCGCTGTGCTCAGGTGCTCATGGCCGCCGGATACGCACGTCTGCGATCTTCACCGGATGCGTACGAAGGGGCGAACTTACCCTCCAACCAAGTGTTCCATCCGGAAACAAAAAAACCCGCCGCACAGGAGAGCGACGGGTCGATCATGCGACCACCGAGCGCGGGGGTGGGTCGGGGTGTGCCCGGTGCGCGGATCGAGAAAAATGATAGGCTGCCAGTTCCGTTACGTCTATCAACCAGCAGTTGGAAAGAGGCGCGCGCTTACCGTCCCAACGGCAGCCTGGAAGCCAAAAGAAGTTCTTCCTCGTCCCTCACGCCAGCCATGTAATTGGCCATAATCCGAGAGGCGAGCGCTTCACGTTGCCTCTCAGATTGACCCTCAACCTTTAGCCGATCGAACACTTGGCCCAATAGCGCCAACTCAGAGGGGAGGAACACACCCGCTTTCTCGGCTTGTCGATGGATCGGCATGGCACTCCGCACTCCCACCCTTCGCCGGTCGCCGGCGCTGCTTCCAAAGATCGCCTCAAGGTTCACCTGAGGGTGCTGCCCGGGCAAAACCCCAACGGCCCATTTGCTGCCTACTATAGGGAAATATCAAGATAATTTCGGGTGGGCGCAGGGACACAGAAAGACCTAATCGGAGGAACGTAGCACCCCTTCTTCCTCAGCAGCGGCCAGGAATGCCTTACGGGCCTCCTCAGCTTCCATCTTGTCAGCAATCACTGCAATGCAAACGCGCACCGCGAGGTTCCACTTGGGGCCACGCTCGGTGCAGCCCAGGAGTTCCTCAACTGCTGCCTCGGCGGTGTCGACGTTGCGCGTCTTGCCGGAAGACTCAGTCCTCACGCTGACCGAGGGGCTGAACAAATGCGGCGCGGTGCTGGGAACTAGGGCAGCCGCAGTCTCCTCAACCCATTGTTTCTGTCGCCGCTGAAGCTCCTTCTGAAGCTGCAGCGCCAGCGCGGCAAGCTTCGGGGGCAAAGTTGGATCGTCCTCCAGCGCCAGTTGCTTGCGCAACTTCCGACGAAAGTCTTCCGAGCCGATCAAATCTCGGAAGCCACGATTCTTATCTCGGCTTGCCATAACGGTTCACCTAGTTCCAGCCGGAACTCTTCGCCGTCATAGAAGAGACCGGCAGCGAAGTTAGGAAAAGAAACCAAGAGAAGCAGCGCCGATCGCGCCTAGGGCGAGAAGCTGAAGGCCTGCCGTTACCCGATAGCTTCACCGGCTTTTGCGGGACGGCGGCCTTTCGTTCTCGATTTCTAAGGTCACTGATTCCAATGACGCTCGTGCAGACCGTGCGTCTGGCCTTCTCGTTCCCAGATCTCATAGGCGCGGCGCCGAATGCGATGGTGCTTGTCGTCGACATGGTCGTTCCCCTTATGGGTTTTCACCCAACGCGGAGGAGCGTCGGATCGATCCGACCCTACACGCCGATTTCGGATAGAAAGAGGGACCCGGAAGGCTGGCATCATCTGCACGCCCCTGGCGGGCCGCCGATGGAGAGGAGCCTTGAGATGCGAGTTGTTGAGTTTGACATGAGGGCAGGACGGCAATAGCGTGCGAACTGGTATAAAAGGTATGCCAAGTGATTGGTGTTCAGATCAAACAGCGGAAGCTTTCGGACGAGGTCGCAGAACACCTCGAGCGGATGATCCGCAAGGGAGAAGTGGCCGAAGCCGACCGGCTCCCGTCCGAACGCGAACTCATGCGGCAGTTCGGGGTTGGTCGTCCTTCGATTCGAGAGGCGCTACTGCATCTGAGCAAGATGGGCCTTGTCGAGGTGAGATCCGGCGAGCGTGCCCGGGTCACCCGCCCCACGCCCCAATTCGTAATCGACGCCCTCTCAGGGCCGGCGCGGCACATGATTTCGGCCCCGGGCGGGGTTCACGACTTCCAGAATGCGCGTTTATTTTTCGAGGTCGGGCTTGCCCGCAACGCCGCTGTGAATGCCACGCCAGAGGACATTGAAAACCTCAGGGAGGCGCTCGAGATGAACCGACGGTCGATCGGCGACCTCACGCGCTTCGAACGCACGGACGTGGACTTCCACTACGTGCTGGCGGTGATCACCCGCAATCGAATCTTCACGGCTATCCATGCGGCGTTGGCCGAATGGCTGCTCGAACAGCGGCGGACGACTTTGGCCGAAGGTGAAGACCGCAAAGCCTTCGAGGCCCATCGCGAAATATTTGAGGCGATCGCCGCGCGCGATCCGGACCGGTCCGAAGCGGCGATGCGCAGGCATCTGGAATATGTGTCTAAGCGCTATCTGGAAATCGCGAGGCCCAAGTGATGACCGGCTACGTCGTCTGGGTCGATTTCCGCCTCAAGCCGGGCGCCCGAGACAGCTTCCGAAAGCTCGTCGACGCCAATGCGACCGCGTCGGTGCGCAACGAGGTCGGCTGCCGCCGCTTTGACGTGACGCAGGCACGCGGCGAACCGGACCGGGTCGTGCTCTACGAGATTTACGATAGCGAGGCGGCCTTCGACGAACACTGCCGGACGGCTCATTTCGACGAATTCAACACGCATAGCGCGCCGCTCGTCGACACCAAGTTGGTGACGATCTGCGACCTCGTTCTCGAGGCTACGACTTGAAGAAAGCGTAGTCGGATTGCGCCCTCTGGGCGAAGGGGAGGAAGTGCATGTCAGACGTAGGCCTCAAGGCTTTGGCCGCGCACCGGCGGGTCAAGCTCGGCACGTTGGTCGCCGAGTTCGCGACGCCGGGAATCGGGCACATTCTGAAGTCAGCCGGCTGCGACTTCGTCTTCTTTGATATGGAGCATTCGGGCTTCAGCTTGGAAACGGTGAAGAGCGCGATCCGCTATTTCGAGGCGGCCGATCTGCCGGTTATGGTACGTGTGCCGTCGCAGGACTACCATTTCCTCGCCCGCGCCATGGACATGGGCGCTGAAGGCCTGATCGCGCCGATGGTGAGTACGGTCGAACAGGCGCAGCACATCATCAATTCGATGAAGTACCATCCTTCTGGCGCTCGCGGCGTGGCGCTGCAGATCGCGCATGACCGCTACCGCCCAGGCTCGGTTAAGGAAAAATTCGAAGCGGCCAACCAGCGCACGGTGTTCATCTGCCTGATCGAGACAGCCGACGGCGTCAAGAACATCGACGGCATCGCGGGACTGGACGGGGTCGATTGCCTGTGGGTCGGACATTTCGATCTGTCGGTCTCACTCGACGTTCCCGGCGACTTCGCCCATCCCACCTTCACCGCGGCGATGGACAAGATCGTTGCCGCCGCCAAGAAGCACAATAAATCGCTTGGTCGCCTGGTACCCAGTGTCCAGCAGGGTCACGATTTTTACGCGCAAGGCTTCGATTTCATCTGCTATTCGGGCGACGTCTGGGTCCTGCACGATGCGATGGCCGACGCGGTCTCAAAGATTCGGGCCGGGTGCGAGTGAGGCGGAGGAGACGATGGCCAACGCAACATTCAGGGTGGCGCTCTCCGGTGATTTCCGGAAGCCGGACGGCTCGCTGACCTTTCCCGACTTCGACCTGGAGCCGCTGCGCAATGCGCCCGGCGTCGAGATGGCGTTCCTGGAATCGAACAATCCGCTGCGCGCCGAACAGCTTGAGGACTTCGATGCGCTGATCCTGCTCACCCATCGCTTCGATGCGACCAGCGTCCCGAAGAGCGGCCGCCTGGCCGTCGTTGCCCGTTTCGGGGTCGGCTACGATACCGTCGACGTCGAGGCTTGCACTGCCGCTGGCATCGCCCTGGTCATCACGCCCGACGGCGTGCGACGGCCCGTCGCCGTATCCGTCATCACTTTCATGCTGGCACTGACCGGCAAACTGCTCACGAAGGACGCGTTGACCCGCAAGGGACCTTATGGATTCGACAAGCGTTCGGAGCATATGGGCGTCGGCCTCGTCGGGCGGACGTTGGGGTCGCTCGGCATCGGCAACATCGGCGCCGAGGTCTTTCGCTTGGCCAAGCCCTTCGACATGAAATTCATCGCCCATGACCCATTCGCCGACAGCAAGGTCGCTGCCGAACTAGGCATCGAACTGGTCGGGCTGGAAGATCTGTTCCGCCGCGCCGATGTGCTGTCGGTGAGCTGTCCGCTAACGCCTCAGACCCACCACATCGTCAATGCCGAGCGGCTCGCCCTGATGAAGCCGACGGCTTACCTGATCAACACCGCGCGCGGTCCGATCGTCGACCAGAAGGCGTTGACGAAAGTGCTGCTGGAACGCCGCATCGCCGGCGGTGGGCTCGACGTGCTGGAGCAGGAGCCGCCGGACGCCGACGACCCCATCCTCAAGCTCGACAACGTTATCCTGACGCCGCATGCGCTCTGTTGGACCGACCAGTGTTTTGCCGGCAACGGTGCTGCGGACGTCAAGGCGGTGATCGAAGTGCAGCACGGCCGCGAGCCGCCCGGCGTGGTCAATCGCGAGGTGCTTTCAAGCAAGGCATGGAAGAATCGGCTGGCCGGTTTCGCCGCCCGCTTCGGGACGTAGGAGTACGAAATACGGCGCGCCGCCGCGCCTTCGCGACGGCTTCACGGGAGGAATGCTCGACCGCCGCGCCCGCGGACGAGTGAAGGCAAACGAAAATTGGGAGGACCAAGCACTATGAACGATCATGAAAGACGTGACTTTCAGGCAGGCCTCGAAGCAGAGGTCGACGCCTTTATGCGCGGCGAAACCACCCGCCGATCTTTCATAACCCGCTTCGGCCAGATGACCGGCATGCTGGCGGCGTCCGGACCGATCCTCGCCACGATGACGGATTGGGCGCTAGCGCAGCAGAAGCTCGAACTGGCAGACGCCGCTTCACCGCTCGGCCAAGCGCAGGCGGCGGCCATGAAGGCGTCGATGGAAGGCCCGGCGGATGGTTCTGCCTTCCGCGCCGTCGAGGCCGCCAAGGCGCATTCGGGCGTCACGCTGAACATGACCTACGAGGCAGGCCTGCAGGCTCTCGACCCGCGCAATTTCAGTGGACCGATGTGGGAGCAGCTTACGGGCATGAAGTCGAACGTGGTCGAACTGTCGAACCCTGACCAGTACTCCAAGGCCGTTGCCGAGCACATCGCCGGCTCAGGCGCCTATGACGTCCTCGACATCTCGCCAGCCTGGACGCCGTCGCTAGCCGATGGCGGCGTCATCGCACCCCTCGACGATTACATCGCCAAATACATGAACCCGGCCGACCTCGAGGACTATCATCCGCTCTACAAGGCGTTGCCGACCTACAAAGGGAAGATTTGGGGCTTCTTCGACGACGGCGACATGTTCGCTCTCTACTACCGCAAGGACATCTTCGAGGATCCGAAGATGGTGGAGGCCTACCAGGCCAAGTTCAACGCCAAGTTGGCGCCGCCGAAGACCTGGGAGGAATATGCCCAGATAGCCCAGTTCATCACCGACCAGATGGCGCCGAACGTTTATGGCGCAGGCCATTTCCGCAAAGCGGGCAGTCCCGGCAACCAGTTCGACTTTCTGCAGCAGTACCGCGCTAACGGTGGTAAACTGTTCGGCGACGACATGAAAGCCGGCTTGGTTTCGGATGCAGGCGTGAAGACGCTGCAGAACATGATTGCAGCCAATGCGGCGTCGATCCCCGGCAACAATGAACTCGACGCCGTCTCGCTGTGGGCGGCGTTCCTGACCGGCAAGGTAGCGATGATCTACTCCTGGCCGCCATCTGGCCGCATGGCTGCGAACTATTCGCAGTCGGCCACCGCAATCAACTTCATCCCGCAATCACAGATCGCCGGCAAGGTTGGCTACGCGGTCGTGCCCGGCAATCCTGAACATGCGACCGGCTACAACAAGGCGCTATCGGCGGATTCGGCGAACCCCGAAGCGGCCTACCTGTTCATGCAATGGGCCTGCTCGCCGCCCGTCTCGCTCGCGCGCTGCATGCTGCCCTACGCCCTGCGCGATCCCTACCGTATCTCCCACTTCAAATCCGAGCTTTACGGCGCGCTGTTCCCGAGCGCCAAGGAGTATCTAAGCAATCTTAATAACTCGGCCAATGTCGGTCTCCTCGACCCGATCATGCCCGGTGCGCAAGACTATTTCCTGAGCATCGACCGCATGTGCACAGCTGTGTGGGCCGGTGCGGATCCGAAGGCGTCGCTAGAAACAGCGGCGGCCGAGTGGAATGAGACGACCGACCGGCTCGGCGTGGATTCGCAGAAGGCATTCTACACCGAGTTCCTGAAACTACCGGGCGCTACTGCCGACAACACGGTGGAGAAGCTCGGCATGGCGGTCACCCTCTGACTTCGGCCTGCATCAGGGACGCCGGCGGCATTCTTAACCAAAATTGGTGTTGCGGGCGCTTGGTCCGCAACACCTCGTCGTAACCGCCAGGCAGGTTTTGGGATGTAATCGATGCAGCATACCGCAACCATCAGTCGCTTGAAGGCCGCTGGCGCGCCGCCACGACTGTCGGGCTTCGCACAATGGGCGGACCGCCACTTCAAATGGCTGCTGGTGGCGCCAGCAGTACTGCTGATCCTGGCGCTCTCGGTCTATCCGCTGCTGTTCTCGCTGGTCGTGTCTTTCATCAACTATGATTTCCAGGTGCCGGGCCACGCCTTTGTCGGATTGAAGAATTTCGAGCGCGTCGTGTTCGATCCCGTCGCGCGCTGGTCGCTCTTGCTGACAGCGTGGCTTTCGGGGATTAGCGTCGCTATCGAATTCGTCCTCGGCCTTCTGGTGGCGCTGACCATGGTTCGCAGCTTTCCGGGCCGCGGCGTGATCATGTCGATCCTGATCGTGCCGCTGTTCATCAGCCCGGTCATCGTCGGCCAGGCCTGGACGCTGCTTCTGCAGCGGCCTTTCGGGCCGACCAACTACATTTTGACGCAACTTCTGGGGCAGGAGGTGACGATCGGCTGGATGACCGAATCGCCATGGCTCTATGTTTCGCTGATTATCGCCGATGTTTGGCAGTGGACACCGTTCATGTTCGTCATCCTGCTCGCCGGGCTTACCGCCATTCCCCCGAATCTTTACGAGGCGGCGGAACTCGACGGGGTCAATGCCTGGCAAGCGTTCTGGGCGATAACCCTGCCGCATCTTGCGCCAATGATGCTGCTGGCGCTGACCTTTCGGCTGCTCGATGCAATCCGCATGTTCGATACTATTTTTATCATGACCGGCGGCGGGCCAGGCACGCGGACCTACACCGCCTCCTACTATCTCTACACAGTCGGCTTCACCCAGTTCCATCTGTCGCAGGCGACCGCCGGAAGCTGGTTGTTCCTGATCTTCACCGCGCTCGTGGTGATGCTGCTGGTGCGACGGCTTTTGAAGACGGAGCCGGTTTAATGGCGGCCGTCGCGCCTGTCCGTCGCCCGAAACGCCGGTCGATACCGGTCGGCCGCATCCTGTTGCTCGGCTTCTTCCTGGTCTTCGTGTTGTGGCCGCTCTACTGGATGTTCAACACATCGATCAAGCCGAGCGACGACTATCTCACCGTGCCGCCAGTCTGGTTCCCAACCGCACCCACCCTGGTCCACTATGAAGCTGCGCTGTTCGCATATCGCGGCCTTGACGGGCTGATCAACAGCCTGATCATCTCGCTGTCGGCAACAGTGCTCTCGGCCCTGTTCGGCACGCTGATGGCCTACAGCCTGGCGCGCTACAACACCGGCGGCCAGCATCTGTCGTTCTGGGTGCTGTCGCAGCGCTTCCTGCCGCCCATCGGCATCGTGCTGCCGGTGTTCCTGATCTACCGCGGCGTTGGCCTCTACGACACGCATATCGGGCTGATCATCGCATATACGGTGTTCACGCTGCCGGTGTCGGTATGGATGATGTTCGCTTATTTCCGCGGCATGCCGAAATCGATGGAGGAGGCGGCCCTTGTCGACGGCTGCACGCGCTGGGAAGCGTTCTGGCGCGTCGCCGTGCCGCTCGCCGCGCCAGGCATCGTCGCGGCGGCGGTCTTCGCCTTCATCGCCTGCTGGACGGAGTTCTTCTTCGCGCTGATTCTGACCAGCCGCACTGCTTTCACCCTGCCAACGGTGTTTCGCGCCTTCATCGGTTTCCAGGGCGCGCAATATGGCGAGGCGGCAGCCCTGGCTATCGTCTCCCTCGTGCCGTCGATCGCGCTTGGAGTACTTGCCCAACGACATCTCGTGCGCGGGCTGACGCTCGGCGCTGTTCGCGGATAGAAAGGGTCGGCATGGCCGAAGTCAGGATAACCGGCTTGCACAAGCGCTACGGCGCCTTCCATGCCGTGCGCGGCATAGACCTGGACATTCGTGACGGCGAGTTCACCGTGCTGGTTGGCCCGTCTGGCTGTGGCAAGAGTACGCTGTTGAGGACCATCGCAGGGCTGGAGGAGAGTTCGGAAGGCACGATCGAGATCGGCGGCGAAGTGGTCAACGATTTCCGACCGCGCGACCGCGACGTGGCGATGGTGTTTCAAGACTATGCGCTTTATCCGCACATGAACGTGGCGAAGAACATCGGCTTCGGCCTGAAGGCCCGCAAGATGCCGAAGCCAGAGGTGGAGGCTCGCGTCGCCGAGGCGGCCCGCATGCTTGGCATCACCCCGCTGCTCGGGCGCTTTCCGCGCCAATTGTCCGGCGGCCAGCGCCAGCGCGTCGCCATCGGCCGCGCCATCGTCCGGAACCCGCGTATTTTCCTGTTCGACGAGCCGCTGTCCAACCTCGACGCGCAGCTTCGCGACGAGATGCGCGGCGAGATCAAGCGCCTTCACCAGGACATTGCCACAACGATGATCTACGTCACCCATGACCAGATCGAAGCGATGACTCTGGCCGACCGCATCGTGCTGATGCGCGACGGGATTATCGAGCAGCAGGGCGCGCCGCTCGAACTGTTCGAGCGCCCCGCCTCAACCTTCGTCGCTGGCTTTCTCGGTTCACCGCGCATGAGCTTCCTGCCGGGCACGCTGACATTGGACGGCAGCGCTGCCGCCGTCCGGCTTTCCGAAGCGCTGCTTCCGGTCGCCCCCGGCCGGAGCCTGAATGGCGCCATTGACGGACAGGCGGTGCTGCTTGGACTGCGGCCAGAACATCTGACACGCGCGCATGCTGCGACACCTGCGCAGGGCACGTTTCGCTACGACGCAACGATCGACCTGCTGCAGCCGACCGGCTCGCGTAGCTATGCGACCTTCCGCCTGGCCGGCGCGCCGGTGATGGCGGAACTGCAGGCGCACGACGTCAGTCGTCCCGGCGAGAGGCTGCCGATCGACATCAACATGAACCGGGCCTCGATTTTCGACGCCAAGACCGAGAGAGCGATTTGACCACGGCAGCATCTCAAGCAATCCGCTTGTGTGGGACCGAACAGCTCGATCCGCAGTTGCAGACACTGCGCGCGGGACCCTTGTCGGTCGAGTTTGACAATGGGGCGATACGCTATGTGCGTATCGGCGGGGTCGAGATTCTGCGCGGGATCTCGTTTCTCGTACGGGACGAGAACTGGGGAACCGAGACGCCCGTTCTCGATGACCTCCAGATCGATGAAAAGCCGAATGCGTTCAGCGTCGCCTACCGTGGAACATGCGCCGGTGCGTACGGTCGGCTGGTCTACCAGGCGCGGATCGCAGGCGGGAGCGACGGTGCGCTGTCGTTTGTGGTGGAGGCAGAGCCCGAAACTGACCTGTTGACCAATAGAACCGGCTTCGTCGTGCTGCATCCGATCGAGGCCTTGGCCGGCAAGCCGGTAAAGGTGCTGCATGAGGATGGTTACGAGGAACTGTCGCACTTTCCGGACCACATCGATCCCAAATGTCCGTTCACCGACATCCGCGCGCTGTCGCACGAGATCGAGCCTGGAATCTGGGCCACATGCACCATGGAAGGTGATGCCTTTGAGATGGAGGATCAACGCAATTGGTCCGACGCCTCCTTTAAAACCTATGTCCGTCCACTGCGTCGCCCGTGGCCCTACAGATTACCGAAAGGCGAGAAATTCACGCAGGCCATCCGGCTTCAGGTGTTGGGCACGCTCCCTGCTCGGTCTTCCAAAAACCCCAATCCATCCATCAACCTCACGATCGGCAGAGCCATCGGCCGAGTGCCCCGCATTGGCGTCGGCGTCGCTGCCGACGAGGCGAAGCACGCGCTCGACGTCCCCGAACTCATTCGACGATTGGCTCCGCAGTGGATGGTCTGCCAGGTCGATCTCCGGTTCGGGCACGGCCAGGTTGAACTTGAAAGTTACGCCGCCCTGGCACAGTTGACCGGCGCTGGGGTCGTACTTGAGATCATCACCAAGGGCACGCTCGATCCCTTCGGCGAATTGGAGCCGATTGGGGCGGCTGTCCAAAGACTCGGCCTCAATCTAGAAGCTATCTCCGTCTTTCCGGCGCAGGACCTGAAGTCGGTGCAGCCGGGAGCACCGTGGCCGGCGATGCCCACCTTCGAGCAAAACTACTCCGCCGCTCGCCGGGCTTTCCCCGGAGTGCCGCTGGGCGGCGGCATGGCCGCATATTTCACCGAGCTCAATCGCAAGCGTCCGCCAACCAGAGCGCTCGACTACGCAACCTTCACCACCTGTCCAAACGTGCATGCAGCAGATGATGTCTCCGTAATGGAGACCCTTCAGGCTATCCCTCATCTGATCCGCTCTACCCGTGCTTTCATGGGCGACCGCTTGCCCCTGCGCATTGGTCCCAGTCAGCTCGGCTGCCGCGAGAACCCCTACGGAAAGTCCACTGCGCCGAATGAAGCGAACGGTCGCGTCTGTCTGAGCCGCATCGATCCTCGGCAGCGCGGCCTGTTCAATGCGGCTTGGACAGCCGGCTATTTCGCGGCCTGCGCGCGCGAGGGAATCGAGGCCGTCGCATTCGGGGACTTCACCGGCCCGTTCGGATACGTCTATAGGAAAGCCGATTTCGTGCAGCCGTGGTTTGACCAACAGGAAGGCCCAATCGTGTATCCCGCTTTCCATGTCATGGCAGGCCTCTCAAAACTCAGCGGGGCCACCCTGCTGTCCGTGGGCACTTCCGGAGCTGACAGCATCGCGGCGATCGCGGCCGAAAAAGACGGGCGCACAACGCTGTGGCTCTCGAATCTCATTGCCAAAACGCAATCCGTCCAGCTTTCGGAAACGCCGATCAAGGCCCGCAGTGCTCTTCTCGCTGCCGACCAGTTCGAGCGGGCGGCAGGAGATTCGAATTTCATGGAAAGCTCGGTGAGACAGCTGGATGACCGGGTCGTCTTGCTTGACGCTTACGCCGTCGCGCGAGTTGACCTCAACTGATCGCTGTCAACAATCGTGGTACCGCTTAGCCGCGTTAGACCGGTTCTATCCGAGCACTGAGCGGCCAACGAAGTCGCCGCCTGACCACGCTGGAGCGCGGCGCCCTGCCCCGACTACAATCAAGGCCTTGCATGACGAGACAACCTATTTCTATACGCCGGCGAACGACACCAGCCCGGCGACATCACGTTCCATCTCGGTTCGAACTCTGGAATCGGTGACGGCGTTTTGATGGGGGAAGTGGCCGGAGTGATCCGAATCGTGGAGTCGGCTGGAGGCGTGATCGAGGAGATGGTCGGACAAGCCGAGCGGCTGCTCGCGAACGGCCGGCGAGGCATCGTCGATTGACTGCTCAGCTTGGAGCCTACCTGATATTGCAGACAACATATGACTTCCCACTTCCATCTCGTCCGGCACGCCGCGCGATCGAGCTGGGGGCGAGCTTATAGGATCGCTTTCGCTGGTACCGGACCTTATAGGGCTGAGAATTTGGCGGCCGCCTTTGGGTCACGGCCTGCCGTTGGGCGGCCGCGAAGGAAAGAGTAGTGAACGGGCAGACGTTCTGATGAGGCGACCCCGGCACCACTCGACGTTGAGTTCCGCACTGCAATCTTACGCAACTTTCCGAAGCGTCCCATGAAATATGGCTGGCCGGATAGCCCGTGAGCTGGACAGGATCCTCGACGGACCAGGACCGCGTCGCGACACAGGCGCAAGGCAGCCGCCGAGCTGCGCCTGTCGACCCGCCAGGTCTACAATCTGTTGGCGCACTGTCGCATCGATCGGACAGTGACATCTTGCTGCCTCGCACGGCAGGCACCCGCAAGAAGCCGCTTCACGAGGGCGTCGAGCAGGTCATCGCCACAACCTTGCAAGAGCAATGGCGGTGCTTGGCGCCAACGCTCGCTCCCAGGTTGCCCAGTACGCGTCCGGTGTGAAGAGGCCGGTCTGGCTCCGCCCTCCTACCTGACCGTCGCCCGTCACGTCCGGACACTGTGCTCGCCTGAGGAGATCGCCAGAGCGGTCAGCAAACACAAGGTACTAACAGAGGCTCAAACCTCGACCGGGCTACATCCACGCCGTGCGCCCGATCGATGCCTTTGAGAAGCCCATTATGAGCGGCTTCATGTCGACCGCGAAGACGACCGTGCTCCCGGCAACGATACGTCAATACCAACTTGGCTTTGCCTTTCGTTCCGCGACTAGACGACTGAGACACGACCCTCCGTAGGTTCCTGCTTCGCTTCGCCGAATCAAGCAGGCCCTATTGTTTCGCTCTTACCCCAAGGGCGGCAGCAACAAGCAGCGAACACCTTTAATTGTATACCTGAAACCGCCAAGCGCTGGCAGAAAATCTGGGCAGACCCAAGCCCGACCGTCTGGGCTGGTATCTGGCACTATGCTTCCCTCGGGGACGGGAAACCGTGTGCCACCGATCTCGACTTCTAGATTGCCTCCCGTCGCAGATGTGAGGCTGCCTGCTACCACAGGCCGGCAATCGTTGTTTCCACAGCAAGACTTGCCAGCACGGTTCGTCAGACCCCGGACCCAATCGTTCGAGAGGTTCCCATCCATTGTTATATCGTGCGCTTCCGCGATAGGAGACGCCAGAAGCGCTCCCGCGATACTAGCGAGGACGAGAGCACTCAGGGCCCCACAAAGACGACTACGCCGACTTTGCGGGTCACCAGCCGAGCGCCGCCCCCCTGCCGGGCCACCAACTCCGACGGCTTGACCTTCTAGGCAACAGGATGGCGCAACGAGGACTCTCGATCCGATCACGATAATTCTCCTTCGGTGTGCGTCGGCAACTTGAGGGAGAATGACCGGGTCCCATATCGGCGAGCGTCACGGGCGCGTCTGCGAGGCGTCGTCTCTGCGTTATCGATCCTATTCGCCCGCCGTTCGTGCTATTATTTACATGGGAGTCGACCATGGGAGTCGAGCTGCAGCTTTTCGGTGGATTTCGCGCGGTGCGGGACGACGGGCAGGTCATCCCGATGCCGGATCGCTCACGTGCGCTGCTCGCTCATCTGGCGTTGGCGGCTACTCCGATCCAGCGAACTGTCCTGGCCGCCGTCCTGAGTCCTGATGAGCGCGAGCCGGATCAGCGTCGGAATCTCCGGCAAGCTTTGTATGCCATTCGACAGGCGCTCGGCCACGAGGCAATCGTCTGCACCGATCACAGCGCTCTTAGCCTTGATCATGCGATAGTGAGGGCGGATATCTGCGAGTTCAGGCGTGCCATTGCAGGTAGTGGCGAGAAGTCCCTGCTTCGCGCTATTGACCTTTACCAAGGTGCCTTCCTCCAGGGAGAGACCTTCCGATCATCAGATTTCGAGGATTGGCTGCGAGCCCGACGTGGCGAACTCCTCGAAGAGGTCGTTAATGCCCTTCTTCGGGTAACCCGGCTTGAGGCCGATCGAGGAACCTTCGACGGCGCACTTTCACACGCTCGCAGAGCGCTCGAACTAGACCCTCTGTGTGAGGAAGCCCACCGCCAAGTCATCTGGTGCTTGGCAGCTCTCGGCCAAAGATCGAATGCTCTCCGCCACTATGAGGTTGCTCGGCAGCTTTTCGCAGACGAACTTGGCGTGGATCTGGAAGCGGAGACGGCCCGGCTGCGCAGCGTTGTTGGGGAAGGTAATATCGACGTCCTGCAAGGCCGTCGGGATCATCTCACGTATGGCTCCGATGCGCTCCGTCCCCACGATGACCAACATGAGCCTGCGAGCGTCACACCACCAGCCCGCAAACGTATCAGGGCTGCTGTCATAGCGATCGGATTTGCGGCATGCGGCGCGGCGGCGATGGTCTCATTGGCAATGTTCCAATGGCCAGAGGCCAGGCTTCCGCCGCCCGAAACCCTTCCTTCTATAGCGGTACTTCCGTTTGAGAGTTCCGGCGGTGAAAAAGCGGAGGAAGTTATCGGGTACGGGATAGCCGAGGAACTGACGGCCATGCTGGCCTCACATCCAGGCATCAGCGTCCTCTCGCCAAGCCGCGCAGCGAGAATAGAGCCTGACGCCGATCCCAGTGACGTCAGCAAGCAGTGGGGGGTTCGGTATGTATTGAACGGCAGTGTCCGCCGGTCTGGCCAGGTGCTGAAGCTTATCGTTAGGCTAACTGACACCCAGACCGGGTTCCAAGTCTGGTCAACACAGCTCGAGGGCGATGACAAGAGCAGTGCCGAACTACGGATCGCGGAGATCATCGACGAAACCCTCATCGGCTTCTCTGGAGCCATTGGGAAGGAGGAGCAGCGGCAGGCGTGGGGCAAGTCGGACCGGGACCTCCTAGGTGGTGTGGACTCTTAGGATTCCCTTTTTGACCGTAGCCTGATTCAAGACTGCTTTTGGAGGCAGCCTTGGGT
>NZ_JBVVQU010000092.1:0-15195 GCF_055811555.1 Mesorhizobium sp. WSM4813 | reverse complement strand
ATCATTACACGCCGGCGGAATGCGCCAACTACATCAAGAACGCCGGATATGCGTCTACCTAAAAACAGAACGCTCTATCTGGCGGCTTTCAAAGCCTGCTCGATGTCTTCGAGCAGGTCGTCGGTGTCCTCCAGGCCGACGGACAGCCTGAGCGTGCCCGGCCCGATGCCGAGTTCGGCACGCGCCTCGTCGCTCAGATTCTTGTGCGTCGTCGTCGCCGGATGGGTGATCAGGCTTTTGGCATCGCCGAGATTGTTGGAGATCAACACGACATCGAGCGCATTCTGGAAAGCGAAGGCCGCCTGCTTGCCCCCCTTGACGTCGAGGCAGATCAGCGTCGAGCCGCCTGACATCTGCTTCTTAACGACCGCCGCCTGCGGGTGATCAGTGCGGCCGGGATAGATGACGCGGACAATTTCCGATCGCTCGGCGAGGAAGTCAGCGATCCGGCCGGCACTTTCCGTCTGCTGGCGCACGCGCAGCGGCAGCGTCTCCAGCCCCTTCAGCAGCGTCCAGGCGTTGAAGGGCGACAGGCTGGGGCCGGTGTGGCGGAAGTAGTCGTGCAAATTCTCGTCGATCCACTTCTTGTCCGACAGGATGATGCCGCCGAGGCAGCGCCCCTGGCCGTCGATGTGCTTGGTCGCCGAATAGACGACGATATGGGCGCCGAGCTGCAGCGGCTTCTGCTGCAAGGGCGTGGCAAAGACGTTGTCGACGATCAGCCGCGCGCCGATCGAATTGGCAAGCGAGGCGACGGCTGCGATGTCGACGACTTCCAGCGTTGGATTGGTCGGGCTTTCAAGGAAGAACAGCTTGGTGTTGGGCCTGACCGCCTGCTCCCAATTGGCAATCTCGGTGCCGTCGACCAGCGTCGCTTCGATGCCGTATCTCGGCGCCAGCGTCTCGACCACCCAGCGGCAGGAGCCGAACAGCGCGCGCGCCGCCACGATATGGTCGCCCGCCCGAGCACTGCACAGCAACGACGCCGTCACCGCCGCCATGCCGGATGCCGTGGCGCGGGCATCTTCGGCGCCCTCCAGCGCACACATGCGCTTCTCGAACATGTCGACCGTCGGATTGGCATAGCGCGAATAGATGAAGCCCGGTTCCTCGCCCTTGAAGCGGGCCTCCGCCGCCTGCGCCGTGTCGTAGACATAGCCTTGCGTGAGATACATCGCCTCGGAGGTCTCGCCGAAGCCGGAACGCAGCGTTCCCGCATGCACGAGGGCGGTCTGAGGCTTCCAGTTGCGCTTGTTGCTCTTCATCACCCTGTTCCAAACACCAAAAATGGTCCAAACACAAAAAAACCGGCCGCGAAAGTCGCAACCGGTCCATATGGCCTTTCGGCCCGACGGTCCTTTAGCGACTTGTTTAACGTGGCTGCAAGCCGACCGGCCAAATCACCACGGGATAACGAACCTTTAGACCCGCACCGCGCTTGCGTCAATTGCCGGCATGATTAAGAGGTTTGTACCAGCAGGTTCCGCGGCAAGGAACTGCAACACAACGAGACCTCGCCCGGCCTTCGAGCGGAGCCAGACTTTGCGGCAGACAGGCATTCTTCCCGATCAGGATATTTCCACGCTGTTCCAGTCGGGCGCGCTGAAGTCGCCGCGCGCGCTCGATGCCGACCAGATCCAGCCGGCCAGCCTCGACCTCAGGCTCGGCGACAAGGCCTGGCGGGTGCGCGCCTCCTTCCTGCCCGGCCCCAACCACAGGGTCGTTGAAAAACTCGACCGCCTGAAGCTGCACGAAATCAGTCTCGCCGATGGTGCGGTGCTGGAGACGGGCTGCGTCTACATCGTGCCGCTGTTCGAAAGCCTGGCGCTTCCGGCGAACATTTCCGCCTCGGCCAACCCGAAGAGCTCGACCGGACGGCTCGACATTTTCACCCGCGTGATGACCGATCGCGGCCACGAGTTCGACAAGATCGCTGCCGGCTACAACGGCCCGCTCTATCTGGAAGTCAGCCCGCGCACTTTTCCGATCGTCGTCCGCGCTGGCTCGCGGCTGTCGCAGATCAGATTCCGCACCGGCAATGCGCTTTTGTCGGAAAGCGAGCTGCACGAATTGCACCGCGCCGAGTCGCTCGTCGCCACCGAGCCGCCGAACATTTCCGGCGGCGGCATCGCACTGTCGATCGATCTCGATGGCGACAAGGACGGGCTGGTCGGCTACCGCGGCAAGCACCACACCGGCCTGGTCGATGTCGACAAGCGCGCCGCACAGGATGTCGTCGATTTCTGGGAGCCGCTCTACAAGAGCGGCGCCGGCGAATTGGTGCTCGATCCGGATGAATTCTATATCCTCGTCAGCCAGGAGGCGGTGCATGTGCCGCCGCTCTATGCCGCCGAAATGACGCCATTCGATCCGCTGGTCGGCGAATTCCGTGTCCACTATGCCGGTTTTTTCGATCCGGGCTTCGGCCATTCGGCGGCTGGCGGCACCGGCAGCAGGGCGGTGCTCGAAGTGCGCAGCCACGAAGTGCCGTTCATCCTCGACCACGGCCAGATCGTCGGACGGCTGGTCTACGAGCACATGCTGAAGCGGCCGCAGGCGCTCTACGGCACAGATCTCGGCTCGAACTATCAGGCACAGGGCCTGAAACTATCCAAGCATTTCCGCGCCGCGCGCTGATCGCGATCAATCAGACTGTGCTTGCCTGACCTTGTGGGCCGTGCTTGGTTGTGCCCAACCGTCAAGGTGGTTGGAACCAAGGGAACAAGAAAATGCATATTTCAAGATGGATCGCATCGGCAGCAACAGCTGCCATGCTGGTGGTGGCTGCCGGGTCCTTGTCGGCGCAAGCACAGGAAAAGTTGAAGATCGCCACCGAAGGCGCTTATCCGCCGTTCAACACCATCACCGCGGATGGCAAGCTCGTCGGCTTCGACATCGACATCGCCAATGCGCTTTGCGCTCAGATGAAGGTCGAATGCGAACTTGTCACGCAGGACTGGGACGGCATGATCCCGGCGCTCCAGGCCAAAAAGTTCGACGCCATCATCGCATCCATGAGCATCACCGAGGAGCGCAAGAAGCAGGTCTCCTTCACCAACAAATACTATACGACGCCGCTTTCGCTGGTGGCCTTGAAGGACAGCGATATTGCGTCGACCGAACCCGCCGCCCTCGCCGGCAAGACAGTCGGCGCCCAGGCTTCGACCACCCAGGCCGACTATGCCCAGGATGTCTATGGCAAGGCCGGCGCCGAGGCGAAGCTCTATCCGACCCAGGAGGAGGCGGTCGCCGACCTGATGAACGGCCGCCTTGATGCGGTCCTCTCGGACAAATTCGTGCTGATGGACTGGATGAAGAAGGCGAGCGAAGGCTGCTGTAAGATGGTCGGTGACGTCAAGGGCACAGAGACCGAAGCCGGTATCGCCGTGCGCCAGGAAGACAATGCGTTGCGCGAAAAGCTCAACGCCGCGATCGATGCGATCGTCGCCGACGGCACCTACAAGAAGATCCAGGCCCAATATTTCGACTTCGATATTTATTGAGAGGTTGAAGCTGCCAATCTCCCCCCTCGTGGGGGAGATGGCCGGCAGGCCAGAGGGGGTCGGTCCGGCCGGGCCCGGCTCTCTTTATCGCAGACGCAGGGGGCTGGCGCTCTACGCGAGACGACCCCCTCTGTCGCCTTCGGCGACATCTCCCCCTCAAGGGGGGAGATCACCCGCTACAGCGCCTTCACCGAGACCTTCACCGGCTGCTCGATTTCAAGCGGGTTGCGCAGCGGCAGGCCGAAATCCTTGGCCTCGATCTCGAAGACGTCGCCGGCCTCGGTCCTGATGCCGTCGGCGAAGGACAGCGTCGCCGTGCCGAACATGTGCACATGAACGTCTCCCGGCTGGCGAAAGGCCGAATATTTGAAGTGGTGATGTTCGAGATTGGCGATGGTGTGCGACATGTTCGCCTCGCCCGACAGGAACGGCTTTTCCCACAGCAGCTTGCCGTCGCGGAGGATGCGCGAGGATCCCCTGACGTCGGACGGCAGGTCGCCGATCAGGATCTCCGGCCCGAACGAGGCGTTGCGCAGCTTGGAATGCGCGAGGAAGAGATAGTTCACGCGCTCGGTGACGTGGTCGGAAAACTCGTTTGACAGGGTGAAGCCGACGCGGAACGGGGCGCCGTCGTCGCCGATGACATAGATGCCGGCGACTTCCGGCTCCTCGCCGGCATCCTGGGCGAAGGCGGGCGACAGCAGTGCCGCACCGGGCGCCACCGCCATGGTGCCGTTGCCCTTGTAGAACCATTCCGGCTGCACGCCCATCTGGCCCTTGGCGGGCTTGCCGCCCTCCAGCCCCATGCGAAACATCTTCATGGAGTCGGTGAGCTGCTCTTCGCGATCGGCATCGAGTTTCTTGTGCATGGCATCGCGGGTCGCGGCGGAGCCGAGATGCGTCAGCCCGGTGCCGGTGAGGTGGAGATGCGCCGGGTCGGGATGGTTGATCGGCGACGACAGCCGCCCCTTCTTGTAGGCGGCATCGAGGTCGACCGCTTCACCGAAGCCCTTGCGCTCGATGAGGGCGACAAGTCCGGTGCCGGTGCGCGCGGCCTCCATCGCCAGCGAATAGACACTGCGGGCGCCGTTGATGATCCGGGTCTTGCCGCCGTTGCGGGCAACGACGCGAATGGTCTCTGCGTCGTCGAGGATCTGGGAGATCAGCATGATGTACCCTCTCTCAATTGCCTTTGGCCTGGCTGCCGGGTTGGCAAACCTTGACCGGCGCGGCTCGGAAGGTATCCGCGCCACTGGTGAACTCTTCGTCCGGATTGCGCTCGCGGGCCCGGTCCCCTCAGGGGACTTCTTTGCGCCGCCCGGCAGCGCCGCGATGTGACCCGTGCCTCCTAAAAAGCGCGCCGCCTGTGAAAGGGGTCCGCTTTAATCCTTGCTTTTATGCATGTCCTTGCCCCAACACGCTGCACACGCTTGGCGACATGCATGAGTTCCCTCGCCCTCAAGCCTTGTTCTTGTTGTAGACGTCGAAGACCACGGCGCCGAGCAGCACCAGGCCTTTGACCACCTGTTGCCAATCGACATTGACGCCCATGATCGACATGCCGTTGTTCATGACGCCCATGATGAAACCGCCGACCACCGCGCCTATAACCTGACCGACGCCGCCCATCGCCGAAGCGCCGCCGATGAACACAGCGGCGATGACGTCGAGCTCGCTGCCGAGGCCCGCCGCCGGCACCGCCTGGCCAAGGCGCGCCGCAATGATCAGCCCGCCGAGCGCCGAGAGCACGCCCATATTGATGAACACCATCAGGGTCAGCCGCTCGGTCTTGATACCCGATAGCTGCGCCGCCTTGGCATTGCCGCCCATTGCGTAGATACGGCGGCCGACCGTCATGCGTTTGGTGACGAAGACGAACAGCGCGATCAGCACGCCCATCACCACGAGAACGATCGGCAACCCTCTGTAGGTGGCGAATTGGTAGACCAGAAACAGCGCCAGAGCGCTGGTCACCAGGGTCTTGACGACGAACAGCGTGAAGGGTTCGGCTTCGTAGCCATGCCGCTCGCGGCTGCGCCGTGCCCTGAGCCCGAAATAGGCATAGGCGAGCACGGCGACGAGGCCGATCACGATCGTCGTCATGTGCAGCGTCAGCCCGCTGCCGACGATGGTCTTGCCGGCGGCGTTCACCACCGGCGGGATCAGCGTCAACGAGCCGATCACGTCCGGAATGAAGCCGGAGCTGAGCGCCTTGAAGCCGGCTGGAAGCGGCCCCACGGAAGACCCGCCACCCAGCAGCGCTTGGCAGATGCCGCGGAAGATCAACATCCCCGCCAGCGTGACGATGAAGCTCGGTATTCGATGATAGGCGATCCAGTAGCCTTGTGCCGCGCCGATTGCGCCGCCGACGATCAGGCAGATGATCGACACCACCAGCGGATTGCTGAAAGGGCCGAGAGGCCAGATGACCATCATCATCGCCGCCAGCGCACCGATGAAACCGGCGACGGACCCGACGCTGAGATCGATATGGCCGGAGACGATCACCAGCAGCATGCCCAGCGCCATCACGATGATGAAGCTGTTCTGCTGCACCAGGTTACTCAAGTTCACCGGCTTGAACAGCGTTCCGGACGTCGTGTACTGGAAGAACACCATGATGGCGATCAGCGCCAGGATCAGGCCGTATTCGCGCAGGTTGGTGACCAGCGCCGAGACGGCAACGCGCGGCCCCTGCTGCACATCTTCGGCGACGCCGCTTTTCGGGACGGGAGCGCTTTCGGTGCTCATGATGCTTTTCCTTCTCCGCGAACGATGGCGCGCATAATCTTTTCCTGGCTAGCATCGCTCGCCGCCATTTCGCCGACGATACGTCCTTCGTTCATGACATAGATGCGGTCGGTGATGCCGAGCAGTTCAGGCATCTCCGACGAGATGACGATGATCGCCTTACCCTCCGAGGCGAGACGCGCGATGATCGTGTAGATTTCATATTTGGCGCCAACGTCGATGCCGCGCGTCGGCTCGTCGAGGATCAGCACCTCCGGATTGGCGAACAGCCACTTCGACAGCACCACCTTCTGTTGATTGCCGCCCGATAGATTGCCGGTCATCTGATAGACGCTGGACGAGCGGATGTTGGTTTTGGCCTTGTAGTCGTTGGCGACGGCGAGCTCGCGCATGTCGTCGATCACGCTATGGCGCGACACGCCGGGAAGATTGGCCAGCGTGATGTTATGCTTGATGTGATCGATCAGGTTGAGACCGTAGGTCTTGCGGTCCTCGGTGACGTAAGCAATGCCGTGTTCCACTGCCTTGCTGACAGAGGAGACATCGATGGGTTTGCCCTTGAGCAGCACCTCGCCCGTGATGCGGCGGCCATAGGAGCGGCCGAACAGGCTCATCGCGAATTCGGTGCGTCCGGCGCCCATCAGCCCGGCGATCCCCACCACCTCGCCCTTGCGGACGTCGATGTCGATGCCCTTGATCACTTGCCGCTCGGCGTGGATCGGGTGATAGACCGACCAATTCCTCACCTCGAGCACGATCTCACCGATCTCGGGCTCGCGCGACGGATAACGGTCGTCCAGCGAGCGGCCGACCATCGAGGTGATGATGCGGTCTTCCGAGATGTCTTTCTTAGGCAGCGTCTCGATGGTCCGCCCGTCGCGGATGATCGTCACCTTGTCGGCGACCCGGTTGATCTCGTTGAGCTTGTGCGAGATCAGGATCGAGGTGATGCCCTGCCGCTTGAATTCGAGCAGCAGGTCGAGCAGCGCCTGGCTGTCCTTTTCGGACAGGCTCGCCGTCGGTTCGTCGAGGATCAGCAGCTGCACTTCCTTGCTGAGCGCCTTGGCGATCTCGACCAGTTGCTGCTTGCCGACACCGATATTGGTAATCAGCGTCTTGGGGTCTTCCTTAAGGCCCACCTTCTTGAGCAGAGCGCTGGTGCGCGCCTCGTTGGCGTCCCAGTCGATGACACCGTATCTGGCGTGCTCGTTGCCGAGAAAGATGTTTTCGGCGATCGACAGCATCGGAACCAGCGCGAGTTCCTGGTGGATGATGACGATGCCGCGGCGCTCGCTGTCGTGGATGCCCTTGAAATGGCACTCATCGCCGCGATAGATGATCTCGCCGTCATAAGTGCCGGATGGATACACGCCCGACAGCACCTTCATCAGCGTCGACTTGCCGGCGCCGTTCTCGCCGACAACGGCGTGAATCTCGCCTTCCTCGACGCTGAGGTTGACATTCGACAGCGCCTTGACGCCGGGAAACGTCTTGGTGATGTCACGCATCTCCAAAATCGTCGAGGCCATCAGGAATACCACTCCTCCGAGGTCCGGTAACAATACCGGGGTCGCTCGCTAACGAAAAGGGGTCCTGCGTTACGCAGGACCCCGGGTTTTACGTCTGCGGTTACTTCAGTTCTTCGGCCTTGATGTAGCCGGAATCGACCACCAGCGCCTGGTAGTTCGACTTGTCGACCTCATGCGGCGTCAGCAGGATCGATGGGACGACCTTGACGTCGTTGTTGTAGGTCTTGGTATCGAGGCCTTCCGGCTTGCCGCCCGAGAGCACTTTGTCGACGAGCTCGACCGTCGCCTTGGCGAGTTCGCGGGTGTCCTTGAACACCGTCGAGTACTGCTCGCCGGCGATGATCGCCTTGACCGAAGCGGTTTCGGCGTCCTGGCCGGTGACGATCGGCCAGGGCTGATCGGCCGTGCCGTAACCGACGGCGCGCAACGAGGCGATGATGCCGCGCGACAGACCGTCATACGGCGAGAGCACGCCATCGACGCGGCTGCCATCCGAATAGTTGGCGGACAGCAGATTGTCCATGCGGGCCTGGGCGGTCGCTGCCAGCCAGCGGAGCGTGCCGACCTTGTCCATGCCCATCTGGCCGGACTTCACCACGAGCGTCTTGTCGTCGATCAGCGGCTGCAGAACGGACATCGCGCCATCGTAGAAGAAGAAGGCGTTGTTGTCATCCGGCGAACCGCCGAACAGCTCGATGTTGAAAGGACCCTTGTTTTCCGGATAGCCGAGGCCCTTGAGTAGCGATTTGGCCTGGATGACGCCGACGCCGAAATTGTCGAACGTGGTATAGTAGTCGACATTCGGGGTCTTCTTGATCAGCCGGTCATAAGCGACGACGACGACGCCGGCGTCAGCCGCCTTCTGAAGCGCGTCCGACAACGTGGTGCCGTCGATCGAGGCGATGATCAGCGCCTTCGGGCCCTTGGTGATTTCGTTTTCCAGCTGGCTGAGCTGATTGGGGATATCGTCCTGCGCATATTGCAGGTCGACAGTGTAGCCCAGAGCCTCGAGCTGGGACTTGACGGCGTCGCCGTCGTTGATCCAGCGCTGCGACGTCTTGGTGGGCATCAGCACGCCGATGAGGCCTTCGCCTGCCTGCGCCGGGACCGTCATGGCCGCGATGCTAAGGGCCGCGACGGCGGCCAGTGTCTTGATGATCTTCACATTAACTCTCCCTGGTTGATGGACGCGCACCCTGGGTTTCGTGGGCCGCGCGATCGTGCAGGAGCGTCAAACGCGCCGCTGCCGTCATATCGATCTCCGGTATCCTCCCAATCGGCCCTGAGACTCCGGTTCCGTCGCTGCGATTTTTCTCGCTGGCGACGGTCAAGCCTCAGGACGTGCGAAGGGTGTGGCTCTTTGCCATAACTGTCAAATGCGATCTTTGGTGGTTGCTATACCCAAACTGATATACTGAAAGTAGACAACAGACCTGGCCGGATTGCCGGCCGACCACGAGCGAGGAGCAAACGGAGATCATGGCGCTACGGGATCCTGCTGGACTTTCAGACAATTATGGCGAAAGTCCCGGCAGGAGTGAGACCCTGCTGCGCAGCGGCCTCAGTCTTCGCCACATGCGCATGGTCGCAGCCCTCGATGACCATGGCCGGGTCAGCGCGGCAGCCCAGGTCATGAACATTTCGCAGCCCGCCGCCTCGCGCATGATCGCTGAGATGGAGGCGGTGCTCGATGTCAAGTTGTGCGAAAGGCTGCCGCGCGGCATCACGCTGACGCCCTATGGCAAGGCGTTGGCGAGGCGCGCGCGTTCGATCCTGCTCGAGATGCGTGAGGTCGACCGCGAGATATCCGAGCTCAAGGCGGGCAAGGGCGGCTCGGTGTTCCTAGGCGCGGTGACGGCCCCTGCGATCGAGCTTGCCGTGCCGGCGATCCGCGAAATCCGGCGCATCTATCCGCGTATCGAGATCACTATGCAGGTCGAGACTTCCAATGTGCTGGCGCGCGAGCTGATCGCCACACGTCACGATTTTATCATCGCGCGCATCCCCGACGACCTTAATCCACGGCTGTTCGAAGCCCGCGTTATCGGCGTCGAAAAAGCCTGCCTGATCGTTCGCCGCGGCCACCCGCTGGCTAAGGGCAAGGCGGTGCGGCTGGAGGAGACCGCCGCCTACGACTGGGTTTTCCAGTCGGGCGGCTCGCCGCTGCGCCAGGCGATGGAGAGCAATTTCCTGAACCGCAACATCGCGCTGCCGGATCGCATCCTCAACACCAGCTCGCTGCTCCTGACCCTGGTCATGGTCGCGCAGTCGGACGCCATCGCGCCGGTGTCGATCCAGGTGGCGAAATTCATCCAGAACCCCGAAGGGCTGGCCGGCGCCATCGACGTTGTCCAGACCGAGTTCGACATCGAGGTCAGGCCTTACAGCCTGATCACCGTTAAAAATCGCGTGCTGTCGCCGGCGGCCAAGATGCTGCACGACTTCATTTTGAGAGAGGTAGGCTGACCGCGTTAAAATCAAGCAATCCATCGCCAATCCGTTGCTAGCTTTCGCAGTGCCCGGCTCTTCGGTCACGTCGCTTCAATTCAGAATATCGCTCGAGCGAAGGAACCACACAGGGCTGTGCCGCGTCATAGAGACGGGCTCCTGTTGCAGTCCCAGCGAGGCTATCGATGATCAGGTTTCTCCTCGTCTTCGCCGCGACGCTTGCCTTCGCATGCGGCGGGACGGGGGCAGCCAAGCTGGACCTGACCACCGTCAATCAGGCCCAGTTAGCCGCCGGCGAACCGAAGGGTGTCGATCCGGCCGTGCTGAAGGCGCAGATTCATTTGGATCGCGCCCGCTTCTCGCCGGGCCCGATCGACGGCCGCCTTTCACAGAACTTCACCAAGGCGGTTAGCGCCTTTCAGACGGCGAACGGCCTCCATCCCGACGGCAAGCTCACTCGGGAGACCTGGGACAAGTTAATGACAACCTCGGCCAGCCCGGTGCTGGTCACCTATGAGCTGACGCGCAAGGATGTGCGCGGACCCTTCACCAGGCGTATTCCGGCTCGCATGGAGAGGATGGCCCGTCTGCGGCGGCTCGGCTATCGCACCGCGGCGGAGAAGCTGGCGGAGCGCTTCCATGTCAGCGAACAACTGCTCAGGATGCTCAATCCGGGCATCGGCTTCAGGAAGGCCGGCACGACCTTGGTGGTGCCTGATATTGGCCGGGGCGATCCTCCCGCCGGCATTGCCGGCATCGAGGTCGACAAGGGCGCTCGCCTGGTGCGCGTGCTCGACCCTTCCGGCAAATGGCTCGCAGTCTACCCCGCCTCGATCGGGAGCGATGAAAACCCCGCGCCAAGCGGCATGGCGGAGGTCAAGCGCGTGGTGCGCAACCCCACCTATCACTACGATCCGGATCTCGCTTTCAAGGGGGTCAAGACCAAGCGGCCCTTCACCATCGCTGCCGGGCCGAACAATCCCGTGGGAACGGTCTGGATCGATCTCTCCATCGAAAGCTACGGCATCCACGGCACGCCCGAACCGGGCAAGATCGGCACGACCTTCTCCCACGGCTGCATCAGGCTGACCAATTGGGATGCCGAAGACCTCGGCTCCATGGTGCGGCCGGGCACGAAGGTCGAGTTCAAGACCGGGATCGCCGATCCCTCCGACGAGCTTGCTCGGTAGGGTGGCGACGCTATCAGGTGGTAGAAGACCCGTCCGACGAGCCCGGCAAACGATCGCGAATGGCTTCCTCGGTTCGCTTTGCGGTCGATTCCACAACTTTGCCGACCTTGCCTGCCAGCGTCTCGCCATCTCCACCCGAGCCTTGCCGGTCGGCCTCTTCTTTGACCGTTTCGTAAGCCTCGGCGGCAACTTGCTTTGCTTGCTCCAGGCCCGTGTCGAAAACCTCCTCCGCACTGTCGCGAATTTTGTCGCGGTAGGCGCCAAGGTGCTCGTCCTCTGTGGCTGTGTGGGGCAGCATCACCCCGATGGCAGTGCCCAGCGCAAGTCCGACTGCGGCGATAGCCAGCGGTTCGCGCTCGAAGATCTCTTGTGCCGATTGGCGCGTCCGAGCCGCCATCTCGCTGGCGCTTGAGCCGAGCTGTCCGGCGGTTTTTGTCATCCTGTCCTTGGCATTCGTTGCAGCGTTTGCTGCAGCTTCGGCCGCGCCGCTTGCCGCTGATGTAACTGAACCGGCGGTATCGGAGAGCATCGCCCCGATTCCGGACCCTTCGTTGCCCTGGCTGAAATCATCGCCGTGCAGGTCGGAGAAAGCGTCGGGAGCCGTGCCGGTCCGATATGTGGCAGCAGCTGAACTGGTCCCTGACGGGCCGTTGCCAAGCGTAAGCCACGCCAGCCCCGCTCCAATCAACGTCAGCGGCAACGGGTTGTCCCTGACTTGCGACTTGAGGTTTTCAAGCATGGCCGATCCCTCGCCGCCGGCGAACATTCCGGTAAATTCGTCGATCAATTGACCCGGTGTCATCTTGCTGCGGATCGAATCGGCGGTGTCTGCTACTTTGGCTCGGGCGATGTCGGCATCGCGTTCGAGCTCGGCTGCGGATTTGTCGCTCATCTTATTTGATCCTTGATAACGCGCGCATCGCGCTTGAGTTGATCTTGTGTGCGATCGGGCGTCAGCTCGGAAGGAGCCATGCTTTTCGTGCCAGAGCGCAAGAGAATGATTCCCAGGATCGCGACGGCGATCCCGACCAGCAGCGAGGACCACCCCGCTCCCAGGCCGGTACTTGCCAGGGCGATTACGAGTGCTTGCAAAAGCACCATCAAGGCCGCGAGAAGACATATGGCGCCGGCCAGAACTTCGGCGGCGCCTGCGCCGGCCTTGCTGATTTTTTCCGAAATTTCGGCCCGCAACAGCCTACTTTCGGTTTGAAGCAGGGTTGTGACCTGCTGTGCCAGATCGCTGACGAGGGTTGCGAGGCCGCGACTTTCCTGGTTGTTGGTCATGGGTTCTGCTCCAGGCCTGCGCCGGCCCAGTCATCGCCAGCCAGATCATCGCTGGCTAAGTCATCGTCGCGGTGGTTGGAGCGTGCCGGCGTCGGGTCGGAGGCCTCTGCCGATCGCCACACGGACTCATCCGATTTCGAAGCCATTTCGGAAGCCCGATTAGTTCCCGATCGACTCTGTGTCTCGGTCCGGGCAGATGGTGGAGAGCTCTTGATAAACCGCCCCAGCGCCAGGCCTGCCAATACTGAACCGGCGATCAGCGCCCCTGAGTTTTCGCGGCCGAACGACCGCATCTCGCCAAGAACATCTTCGAATGGTTTGTCCTTCAACGAAGATGAAAGGCGCTCAAGTGAGCCGGCGGCATCGAGGGTGAACTTCGAAGCGGTCCGTTGATCATTATTGGCCAGATGCTCGCTTGCTGCTCGCAAGGCTCCGCTAAAGGCCTTTAGGTTGGAGCTGATATCGCGCTGTGTTCCCTCGGCCTTGTCGAACAACGCCTGCTTGGCTTCAGCAGCGTAGTCGCCCGCCTTCCTGGTAAGTTCGTCGCGAGCATCCTGTAGCGCCTCTGTCGCGGTCTGCGTTTCCTGCTGAAACCGCTCGGACAGTTCGCTTGTGGCTGTTTCGAAATCGGCCGGCTTACGGCCCTGATCGTCTTGGCGCTGCATGGTATTCTCCTAATGGAATCCGAGGAAGGAGAGGATCGCAAGCACGACGACGACAAGGCCGATGAGATAAATGACACTGTTCATGGTGGCAATCTCCTCCATTGCCTAACGAACTTGCCGGGGGCAAACATGTTCCATCACTTCCAGCTAAATTAATGATAGTGAAGCAACCGGCAAGCCCGGTGACTCTCTTGGAAATTCCCACACGCCGTGTGCCAAGACGCGGACCTAGGCCGTGCGGTCATTGGTCCACGCCTCTGCGCATGGGCTGCAGGGTTTAAGGTTAGTATAACGAGGAACCACGCCTAGCTCTCATTAAGGTCAAAGCTCACCGGAAGGTTGTAGTCTATTGCACGATCAGCAATCATGTTCGCTAGCTCGGAATCAGAGACCGAACATGCCGGAACAATCTGTTTGAGCGCTTTAACGGCGAGGCCCGTCGAGATGAAACTATGGCGCCGCCTGCGAATATTTACATAATGTTCGATGAGATTTTCGAGTTCACGCATGGGCAATCCTTTTTGACGTCAACTGTGCCAATTGAACCCAGCTGTAATCGATCCGGAGCGGGGGCTCATTCACATTGTTTAGTTGACGAGAAATCTTGATGCCGCATTAGCGCGCTGACGCGTCCTGACCGAGGCGGTCACCGCGGTTCATGGAAGAGATTTAGGTAGGTCGCATCAAAGTCGGCCAGTAAGGCCAATCGCTGGAAATCCAGGATAACAATCCTCCTGTCTTTCCAGCTAACCAGGTCCTTCGCTCGAAGTTCCTGCAGCGTCCGGTTCACGTGAACTACAGATAGACCAAGCACGTCGCCCAATTCCGCCTGCGTCAGTGGAATTGCGAACGTCTGATCAGAGGCCAATCCAACTATTTCCAACCGGACATACAACTCGCAGATTATATGTGCGAGATGCTGTTTGGCGGAGCGACGCCCGAGGCAGGTTATCCAAGTGCGTTGGATTGAGGCATCGATAGTCGTCGAAAGCCAAAGCATCCGGGTGAGATGTGGACTTCCACCCATTGCTGTGAGCAGGTCTTTGTGTCGAATGAAGGCTACATCGCACGAATCCAGGGCGCTGACGCTATGATCCATCACTTTTAGCAGTAAACTATGCAGGTCGACAAAGTCTCCCGGCACGTGAATTGCCGTTATTTGACGCTTTCCTTCCCGAATAGCCTGATTTCGAACCGCGAAACCATTCGCGACAAGACAGCTTTCGGCGGGGCGGGAACCCTCCCTGACGATCTCCTCATCGGGTCCGAAAGTTACCGGCCGGACCGGAAGGGCCTCAATAAGCGCGATTTCGTCTGGCGGCAGGGTGTCGCGGCGGTCGAGCATGCGGATCAAGAGGTCTTTGCCGAACATCGCGGTGCCTTTGAGCAGCAACGCGGATCAGCATCTTTTGTTGCCGCCTCTTAGTAGAATCACGTTGTGTTCTATCCAGACCCGATCATTAGAGCCTGTGGGCGCCGGCGCCGGCCTGCTAGACTTCACCCTCGCGATGATGCCTTGGTTCCAAGTCGCCCCAAGGTGACGACTGGATTTACAAGGACAAATTCGACGTCTACCGCTCGCCGATTGTCAGCAACCTCGATTCCTTGCAGGGCAAGGTGGAGCGGGTAGCGGGAATCGAACCCGCGCGTTCAGCTTGGGAAGCTGACAAGCTACCATTACATCATACCCGCGCAGCAGCCTCGTTACCACGCAAGCCGGCATTCGGGCAATCGTTAAGCGTGCACTCGCAGGGCTACGAACTCGGGTTAACGCACTTTAGGGATTGCGGTTGATCTGATTCCATGGGGCTTCGATGATTCGGAG
>NZ_JBVVQU010000091.1:0-15623 GCF_055811555.1 Mesorhizobium sp. WSM4813 | reverse complement strand
AATGAGGTACGGGTAAGGTTCGGCAAGCCGCTGCTCAAAGAACGCCTTCAGCGCTTCATCCAGCCGCGCCGTCGCCTGGCTTACCGTCGAGGCCGAGAAGGAATGGCCGCACAGCTCCTCGGTGATCGCCTTCACCTTGCGCGTCGACACGCCTTGCACGTACATCTCGACCAGCGCCGACACCAATGCCTTCTCCGAGCGCTGATAACGCTCGAACAATTCCGTCGAGAACCGGCCGGCCCGATCTTGCGGAACCCGAAGCTCCAGCACGCCAACCCGCGTCACAAGCTTGCGTTCGTAATAGCCGGACCGGTAACCAACCCGCTCCGTCGTCCGCTCGCCTTTCTCGGCCCCGATCGCCTCCGTCATCTCGGCTTCCAAAGCGTCCTGCACCACAGTCTGCAAAACTCTGCGAAAGCCGTCCTCATCCGACACCAGCAACGCTTTCAACTCACCTCTGCTCAGTCTAACGTCTCGCTTGGTCATGGCACTTACCCTTCCACGGGAATCGGTGATCGCAACGTCACCAGCGTGCCATGGCCGCCCCTCGCCTCAGAGTAAGGGCTGCTCTCTCTCCAGAGCTTTTTGCAGAACCTTCAGGACACTATCTGCGCTACCGTCGCCGCCGCTAGCTGATGTCGCGCTCCAGTGACAGCAACTACCACAGAAGCGATCGTCGGCACTGACATAAGTCCACAACCGTAATGATCGGACGCGATTACCGGTAGGGAGAACTCTTCCAGGCGCACCAACAAACGGTGGTTATGTGCGCAGTCAGCGATGCAGCATTGATTTCGTGCGCTGATAGAAGATGATTTGCGCAAGGGCGTCCCAGTGACGCTGGTATACTCACAAGTAAGCGGTCCACTCGATATCTAAGCCGAACCTGACACGACCAGTTTCGAGAGAAACCAAATGATTACTCAACACCGCATATCGGTTGGCGATATCGCGACCTCATATTGCGAGGCCGGAGCCGGTGAGCCGATTTTATTTCTACACGGTGCCGGATTCGGCGTGGAGGGAAAGAGTTCCTTTGTTCGAACGGCCTATCCGACCAATTTAGAGTGATCGCGGTTGACCAGCTCCACTTCGGCGGGACGGATTATCCCGCTGATCACAAATACATCAACCGGCTCGGTCGTGTGGATCACGTGCTTGGCTTCATCGAAGCGCTGGGCTTGAAGCAGATCACATTGGTCGGCAATTCAGAAGGATCATTCGTCGCCGCGCGGGTCGCGATCGTGCGTCCCGATCTTGTTTCCAAGCTCGTACTGCTGACCGCCAATTCCGTATCACCAGCGTTTGGAGACGACCGTGACGATGCTTGGATGCAGGCCTGCCAGCAGGCTTACGACTATTCGGGACCGATGCCGAGCGAAGAGGAATACGTTAATAGATGGTGGAAAGGCACCCGCGCCTGTGGATGTGGAACACGCAAAGCGAGAGGCCTATAGGCGAGCTGCGGCACGCGGACAATGGGAGATATTCCAGAAACCGCCCGAAGAAGAAACCAATATGCGCCTCTATGTTGCGCTACACCAAAGACACATCTTCCCCTATCTTGATCGGCTTCACTCCGAGACGTTGATTATCTGGTCCAAGAACGACCCAATCGCAACGCCAGAACAAGGGGCAAAGCTGATCAGGAATTCGGATTTCCACCTGCTGCACAACGCAGGGCATGCCGTTCACATCGATCAGAGTGAAGCTGTCAACAGACTTATCCGTCAAAGACATGGCTAGAGCGCATCCTGTGATCCATGAATCAATTGTGATGTGATGGCTGCGTTTCGTGCTGATTCAACATCCCCTCGATGGAGGTGGACGATGGGAAGAGCATTGAGCGTGGATCTTCGGTTGCGGGTCTTGAAGCTGCCGACGAGGGCATGTCGGCGCGGCAAGCGGCGGCGCGGTTCGGCGTGGGAGTGTCCAGCGCGATCCGCTGGATTGCGCGGGCGAAGATCGGCGAACTGGCACCACGCCCGCAGGGCCGCCGCCGCGCCTCCAGCCTCGATGCGCATGAAGCCTTCATCGTCGGGCTGATCGAGGAACGCAAGGACATCACGCTGAACGAGATGGTGGAGCGGCTGGTCGCCGAGCAGTCGGTGCGGATCAGCCGCAGCGCCTTGAGCGCCTGGCTTCGCGGCCACGGCTGGACATTCAAAAAAAGTCCGCGCACGCACTGGAGCAGGATCGCCCCGACGTCCTGAAGCGGCGCCGGGACTGGTTCGACGGCCTGCTCGATCTGGATCCGGCGAAGCTCGTGTTCATCGACGAGACCGGCCTCTCCACAAAGATGGCTCGCCTGCGTGGATGAGCGCCGCGCGGCGAGCGCTGCCGGGCCGGCGTGCCGCATGGCCACGGAAGACCACGACCTTCACCGGAGCGCTGCGGCTGACGGGCATGACTGCGCCCTTCGTTTACGACGGCGCTATGAACGGCAACGTGTTCCTGGCCTATGTCGAGCAGGTGCTGGTCCCGACATTGTCGGAGGGCGACGTAGTCGTCATGGACAATCTGTCCGCTCACAAGGCCGTCGGCGTGCGCGACGCGATTGAGGCCGCAGGCGCGAGCCTGCTCTACCTGTCCGCCCTACAGTCCCGACTTCAATCCGATCGAGAACGCCTTCGCCAAACTCAAGGCGCTGCTGCGAGTAAAGGCCGAGAGAACCATCGAGGCTCTGTGGGACGCGGTCGGCGCGGTCGTCGACCTCTTCACCCCGGCCGAATGTGCAAGTTACTTCAAAGCCACAGGATATGAACCGGATTAAACAGTACGTGCTGTAGACCGGCCGCGAACGGCACTCCATTGTGCTTGACAGCCAACATTTCCGGACGCGCATCTGCTCTCACGGGGTACGACGACAGCGCTGCCGCCCGCCATGTGCAGTTGCAATCTCGAAGAGATCAATAAGCTCAGTGCTACTTTTCAGTCGCGCGCACCGGTAAGCAATGCCGGACACTATATACACTTTCTAAAGTTCTCTCTCGAAATTTGGGGAAATTACTGTTGCTGGGCCTCGCGGCAGCGCGTGCGGGCTTCAGCGGATCGGCCGAGCCCGTCAGCATTGTCGCGCACGAGCTGCGAAGCGGTGCCATTCAATACAAGGGAGCTAGGCGAGGGTACCAGGGGTCGCAGTGCTTAGTCCGCCGGACTGGCACGGAGGCAGCAAGAAATTTCGGGCAGCGTTGCAGAGGACAACAGCGCCTATCGACAGCGCCTGTTCATCGACCCGAAATCGCGGATGGTGAAGCGGATAGACGGCTCCGAGCTCCTCGTTGCGGATGCCCAGCCGGAAATAGACCGACGCGCACTTCTCGCTGTAGAAGGCGAAATCATCGGCTGCGGCCCAGCCCGGCGCACTCAGCATGTTGTCCTGCCCCAGCAGGCCGGCACCGGTTCGGCGGATGATCTCGACCATGTCAGGGTCGTTGATGACCGGGGGTTCGCCACGCCTCAGGTCCACGTCGGCACTGGCATTGTGGCCTGAAGCGACGCCTTCCACGATCTGGCGCAGCCTCTTCCAAGCATGCTGGCGGGTCGCTTCATGCCCGCTGCGGATCGTGCCTTTCAGCCTCGCCTCGGCGGCGATCACATTGTAGGCGCCGCCGCCTTCGATGCCGGTGATGGAGACGACCAGCGGGTCATACGGATCGATCTCGCGCGACACGATCTTCTGCAGCTCTGTCACTATTGAGCAGGCGACGGCGATAGCGTCGACGCCTTCTGACGGTTTTGCCGCATGCGCGGAATTACCGGTGATGGTGATGTCGAAAATATCGCATGCAAGCGTATACGGCCCCGCGCCGACCGCAATCCTTCCAGTCGCGGTATAGGGATCGACATGGATGCCAATCGCCGCGTCGACGTCGTCCAGCAGCCCTTCCTCAACGACCCGGCGGCCGCCAAGCGGTTCCGCCTCTTCGGCGGGCTGGAAGATGATTCTGACGGTGCCGCTAAACGACTGCTTCTGGCGCTCCAGAAGAACGCTGGCCGCATAGCCCATCGCTGTATGAGCGTCGTGGCCGCAGGCATGCATGAGGCCCGGGCGCTCGGAGCTGAACGGCACGCCCGAGGCTTCCGTGATCGGTAGCGCGTCGATGTCGGCGCGGATCACGATTTTGCGGTTCGAGGGGCCAGCCGCACCGACGACATCGACGACGAGACCGAAGCCAGCCGCGGGCTTGATGCCGCTCAGCCCGGCTTCTTCCAGCACCTCTCTCAGATAGGCCTGCGTTTCGCTCTCTTCGTTCGAGAGCTCCGGATTGCGGTGGAGGTGGCGGCGGATCTCGATCATCCTTCGCTCCAGCGCGGCATCCATCAATCCATTGCCGGTTTCAGCGTTTGACATGGACATCTCGCGGGAATCTGGTCAGCGTTTCGCAGCCGTCGGCGGTGACGAGGATCGTTTCGCTCACTTCGATCCCCCAGCCGTCCATCCACATACCGAGGATGGAATGAAGGACGTTGCCTGGCTTCAAAATCGTCTTGTCGCCCTGGCGCAGGCTGATCGTGTGTTCACCCCAGTCTGGGGGATAGGCGGCCCCGATCGAATAACCGATGCGGGACTCCTTCTTCAGGCCGTAGCGCTGGATGACCTTGCGCCAGCTCGCCTCGACGTCTTCCGCCACGACACCAGGCTTGATCGCAGCAAGGACGGCCTCCATCCCTTCGAGCACAGCCTTGCCGGTGTCGCCAACCTTGGCGGGCATGGCGCCTAGCTGAAGCGTCCGCGCCAGCCCGGCGGCGTAGCGGCGCACAACCCCGGCGAGTTCGAGTGCGACGGTTTCGTTGTCGCCAAAGCGGCGGTTGCTCCACATGATGTGCGGTGCCGAGGCGTTTTCGCCGCCCAGTATGGTCGGCGGCAGGGCGGTGATGTCGCCAGCGAAATCCGGCGAGCCGGCTATCTGGGCGGCCTGGATCTTGGCGATGGCGTCGCACTCGCGCACGCCTGGCGCAATCACGTCATAGGCTGTGGTGACCGCAGCTTCGGCAAGGCGCGAGGCTTTGCGGAGATAGCCGATCTCGGCGGCCGACTTGACGCTACGGATCCAGTTCACCAGAAGGTCGGCATCGTGGAAGATTGCATTGGGGAGGCCCGCAGTTAGCCGCGCATGCGCCTTCGGGGAATAGTAGTAGGCCTCGAGCTCGATGCCTATATTGCCGCGCCCCCAGCCCTTCCGTTCGATCCAGGCGGCAATCCAGTCCGTTGGATGGCGGTCGGCGCGCTGGACATAATCTTCCGGAAAGCCGACGACGTTCTCGGGCTTCATCCAGGCCGTCAGCAGCCCGCCAGCGGCATCCATGGCGCGACCGATCCAGACCGGTTCCTCATCGGCGAGCGGCACCAGGACCATCTGCGGCGTGTAGAACGACCAGCCGTCATAGGCGGTGATGTAGTGCTGGTTGGCGACATCGTTCACGATCAGCAGGTCAAGGTTGCGGCGCGCCATTTCGGCGCGGATGGCGGAAAGCCTGCTGCGGTATTCGCTGAGCGCAAAGGGCAATTGGATCATATCAAAACATCCTAATCTATTGTGTCCGAGTGTTTTCACTTAACGCCAGTGCTAGTAAACGGGCTGAAGCCGGAGCCACTTCGAACTCTCGTCCCCCGGTTGGTATTCTGACAGCCAATGGAGCGCCATCCTCTCTCTAGAGAAAACAACGCGGCTCTTTCTAGTGGCAGTTAGGCCTTCTTTCGTTACTTAGCCTCCGATCGATTTTCCGGGTTCTATTTTCCGGCCTGTTCGACCGCATTCTCTCTCGTTGGTAAACTGGTAATCGTGATTGATGCGGGGCGCATCCGTAAGCGTCGCGATACGCTTTTGAGAAATGCGATGCAGAGACAAAGCCGCAAGCCATCGCGATTTCGACGACTGGCAGGCGCGAGCTGATGAGTAGCAGGTGCGCACGTTCCAGACGAAGATCCAAATAATAGCGGCTCGGAGAACATCCCAGTTCCCGCCTAAATAGCCGCTCGATTTGACGACGGGATAGGCCGGCTGACCCCACAAGTTCGTCCAATAGCAATGGCTCCGTGAGGTTTGCCTCCATCTCCTCGATTATCTTGATGACCGCCTGATGGTTGAGTTGCACCCGAGAATGAAGGGGCAGACGTTGGCGGTGACCCGCTGAACGGGTCCTATACGCGATAGCTTTTTCGCAAATACGATTGACCACTATCGTCCCGTGATGGCGGTCAACCAATTCCAGAAACATGTCAAATGGGGCGTCCCCCCCGGCGCATGTGTATAGGTCCCCGTCCCGCTCGAACGCTGTTTGAGTGGCTACCACATCTAGGAACCGCTCAGAGAATATAGGAAATTGCTCCCAGTGAACCGCGCAGCGCCGCCCTTCTGCAAGTCCCGCCCGAGCAAGCACAACCGTACCACTACTTATCCCTACGAGGCTGCCGCGGCGGTTGCGACACTCTCGTAGCCAGGCATCAAGCTGTTTGTGCGGACTAGGAGCATTGCGGCCGCCGACGATCACGACCGCCGGTGCTGAGATCAATCGACGGATTCTTTCACGTTCGAAGGACAACGAAGAATCGGCGCAAACTGACAGCCCGCAACTCGAGGCTGCAGGTTGCCCGTCGTCTGAAATGACCTGCCAGCTATACACGTCCCGCCCCAACACCTCGTTGGCGAGCCTCAACGCTTCTACTGCCGACGAGAAGGCCTGGAGCGAAAAGGCCGGCAGGAGGTAAAAGCAAAAATTTTGGCATGTCGACTGTGAGTCTGGCATCCCCGGGTTCCCTTTCTCCTAGCCTGATCTGTCGTACTTCCAGCGGCATCATGCGAAACTGCCCACGACTCCTTCGTCGGGGGGCCAGAGCAGCATGCAAAATGCAAAATGCCTATCGAACCTGTTCGACAGCATTCTGGCGAAAACCGTGCGAGCTGCGTCGAAAGCTCATCGCGCCGGACTCCAGAGCGGGTTAAGCTCCGCTCGAGCGCTTTTTTTGACGCCGACCACCGCGATTGGGGCCGATGATTCTCCCGCTAAGTCTCATCTCCTAATTGCCTCGCCACCCCGGTGACAGTTCGATAGAGCGGCCAGGTTGCGCCTGTCGAACGTCGCGCAGACTTTTCACGGCGTCCTGACACCCCGAGCTCGGCTGCCGTTCGCCTCAGATGTAAAGCCCGTCTCGCGTGAGCTCATCCATAACGAAGCGCACTGCACTTTCTGCGATGCCAACGATTTCTTCGACTTCAGCCTTGGTTGTCACCAAGGGAGGAGCGAAGCCCAGAATGTCACCATGCGGCATGGCGCGAGCGATAAGACCGCGCTCTCGCGCTGCCTTGGAAATTCGTGCACCAACCTTGAGCGTAGGATCAAAACGCCTTTTCTTGTCCCGATCGGTCACGAACTCGATTGCGCCCATCAGGCCGACGCCGCGCACTTCGCCGACGATCGGCAACTGCGCGAATTTCTCCTTCAGCAGCGCTTGGAAGAATGCACCGACCTCGCGAGCGTTTCCCGGAAGGTCCTCTTTCTCAATGATGTCCAGCACCGCGTTGGCTGCGGCAGCCCCGATCGGATGACCTGAATAGGTGTAACCATGCGAGAATGCGCCGACCCTGTCCGCCCCGTCCTCCAGGACCTTGTAGATCTTTTCACCGACGATTGCCGCGGAAAGGGGGAAATAGGCCGACGTCAGACCCTTTGCGATCGTGATGAGGTCTGGTTCGATACCGTAGTGATGCGAGCCGAACATGGAGCCAGTCCGACCAAAGCCGGTTATGACTTCATCTGCAATGAGCAGCACATCGTGTTTTTTGAGAACGGCTTGGACTGCTTCCCAGTAGCCTTCCGGCGGAGGTGTGATGCCGCCAGTGCCGAGCACCGGCTCGCCGATGAAGGCGCCAACATTATCCGGGCCTAGGCGTTCGATCAGCTGATCAAGTTCCTCGGCGCGCCGCGCTGAAAATTCGCGTTCGGACTCGCCTGGGTTCGCGCCCCAGTAGTGATGTGGAACACCGGTGTGAACGATCTGCGGGAGCGGCAAATCCATATGGTAGTGGTAGAAGCTCATGCCCGTCATCGAGCCGGACACGACGCTACACCCGTGATAGCCGCGTTCACGCGAGATGATCTTCTTCTTGTTCGGCTTGCCACGCAGATTGTTGTAGTACCAAACAAGCTTGGCTTGGGTCTCGTTCGCATCCGAGCCGGACATGCCGTAGAAGATCTTGCTCATCTTGCCCGGCGCCATCCTTACGAGGCGATCGGAAAGGATGGCGAGCTCGTCCGTCGTGTGGGCAGCGTAGCAATGGTAGTAGGCCAGACGGAAAGCCTGGCGGGAAATCGCTTCGGCGACTTCGGTGCGGCCGTACCCGACGTTGACGCAATAAAGGCCGGCGAACCCGTCGATTAGTTTGTTGCCATGCGCATCTTGGATGCGAATGCCTTTGCCCGTCTCGATGATGGTCGGATCACCGAGCTTGCCGGTGGCAAAATCCTTCAGCTGCGTGAAAGGATGCAGGATATTGTTTCTATCCTTCTCGCAGATATCCTTCATGTCGAGGGTCATACGGCTTTCCTTTCAATCGGCGATGTTACCGATGCACACGTATTTGGGTTCGAGATATTCGGCGAGACCATGTCTTGAGCCCTCGCGACCGAGGCCAGATTGCTTCCACCCGCCGAAGGGTATGGGAGCGCCGGTGAATTTCGGGGTGTTGACGGCGACCATGCCATACTCCAACTGATCGGTCAGCCGCATGGCGCGGTTGAGATCTCTTGTGTAAACGTAAGCCGCAAGGCCCATTTCAGAATTGTTGGCTCGCGCAACCACTTCCGCCTCTTTATCGAACGGAAGGACTGCAGCCACCGGCCCAAAGGTCTCTTCCTTGGCGATCAGCATGTCGTCCGTGACGTCGTCGAGAACAGTTGGAGTCACGAAATTGCCCCCGAGCGGACTGTCCTGTCCGCCAACAACGATGCGGGCTCCGGCACAAAGAGCTTCGGAAACCTGTCGCCTGCACTTTTCGGCGACAGATGGTTTGGTCATTGGGCCAATGTCGACACTGGGCTCGAATCCGTGTCCTACTTTCAATTTTCTGGTGGCCTTCGCGAATTCTTCCACAAAGCGTTGATAGCTTCCCCGCTGGACATAGATCCTATTCGCTGCTAGGCAGTCCTGACCGGATGTTGCGAATTTGGCTGCCATGCATCCAGCCACGGCAGTCTCCAACGGTGCGTCATCGAAAATGATAAAAGGAGCATTGCCGCCGAGCTCAAGTGAAGCCTTCTTCAGGGTTTTTGCGGACTGCTCGAGCAGGATCCGACCGACCTCGGTCGAGCCCGTGAAGGAGAATGCCCGCACATCGCTATGATCCAATAGCCGTTTTGCGAGTGGGGCTGCCTCTCCCGTGATCACCTGAAACACGCCGGCGGGAACCCCTGCGTCCTCGGCAAGACGGGCAAGCGCCAGAGCTGACAAGGGCGTTTCGGGGGCGGGCTTGACAATCATGGTGCAGCCGGCAGCCAGCGCGGCTCCTGCTTTCCTCGTGATCATCGCCGAGGGAAAGTTCCAAGGGGTTATGGCGACCGTTACTCCGACCGGCTGCATCTGTACAGAGAGTCGGCTGCCCTCAAGATGGCTCGGGATGGTCTCGCCATATGCCCGCTCCCCCTCCGCTGCAAACCAGTCAAGAAAGCTAGCGGCATAAGAAATCTCACTGCGCGCCTCGGTCATTGGCTTGCCTTGTTCGGCGGTCATGATAGCGGCAAGGTCTTCCGCATTCTCGCGCATACCTGCGGCCCACTTCCGCAGGCATGCGCCCCGGTCCGAAGGAAGAACATTGCGCCATTGTTCAAATGCGGTTCTCGCGATGTTGACCGCGTTATCTACATCAGACACCTCACAGGCAGCCACCTTAGCCAATTGCTGGCCAGTAGCCGGGTCCACAACCAAGATCGTTTCAGACTTGGAGAGCCAAGCTCCATTCAGATAGGCGCATGTTTGGAGAAGGTCCTGCCGCTTGAGCTCCTTTAACGCGGCAGTTGCTGTACCTTTCATTTCTAGCCCCACTATCGAGTGTTCATTTTCGTCAAATTAGCGCCGCAACACGGGCGATCGGCAGCGCGATGTCGGCCAGCCAAGGCGCTCTCCTGCGAAAAAGATGTCTTGCCGAGTTTTTTCTCCGTTTCATCCGTATCTGCTTCATGGAGACTTTCGAGCAAGTGAACATTACAAAGACGACGGTGACGTCTCAGCCTCAAGCGCCGCGTAGCCGGTAAGTGTTGTCGACCGCGTGTGGCGGGGATTTGCCGGACAATTGTGTTACGCACAACGCACAGCGCAGTTGTCGTGGCGCTTCGATCATCCAAGAGTGCACTGCTCAAGAAACGATCGGGTGACCCGGTGAGTGAACTTCATTTCAGATATTGCTCTTAGTGATCTCTCAAATGATCTGGAAATCTGAGTTGCCAAACCTACGCTCGCACCTCTTCGTTCGCTGTCAGCACCAGAAGAGCCGCGGTCGCGGCGCCAAAGTTTCTCACAATGGGAAGTTAAACTGCGCACAAAACACTAAAAATGCACGTTTTCTGCGTCTGGCCCGCTGGGTCCGCGCGCAGTAGTCCTGGGAGGCATGCTAGGTTGTCTCGATAATACGGATGGCTTTAGCAGAATGCTTGGCCGGTCTAGGTGCAGAGGACGACTACGAGATGACCTATCAGAAACCCTTTCTGCCTGCGGAGTACCAACGCCGTGTTCATGACGTAAAGATACGGATGGAGCAAGCAGGACTGGACCTATTAATCTGCCAAGATCCCGCAAATATGTGCTGGCTCACCGGTTACGACGCCTGGTCCTTCTACACGCCTCAAGTTGTGCTACTGCACCTCCAATCAGAATCGCCGATGTGGATTGGACGGCTGGTTGACGTAAACGGTGCTCATGCTACGACTGACCTGCCTGCTGAGAACATCATCAATTTCTCGGATGACCGACTCCATCATGTGGAGCTGCATCCTTACGACGAAGTCACCGAAATCATAAAATCGCGCGGATGGGGATCCGATCGGATCGGGGTTGAGCTTGATGCCCATTTCTATACTGCGCGAGCACACCAGCACCTTGTTAAAGGGCTTCCGAATGCAGAGTTCTCCGACAGCCGCGGACTCGTTAATTGGGCGAGGCTGGTTAAATCCGACGCTGAACTGGTCTATATGAGAGAAGCGGGCCAAATTGTCAGCCACACCATGCGCACGGCGATCGAAAATCTAAAGCCGGGAGTCCCTGAATACGAGATCGCCGCTCAGATTTACGCCTCTCAAACAAGAGGTGTTGGCGGCAAATACGGTGATTATACTAGCCTTTGTCCGTTGATTCAGGTTGGCGAAAAGACGAACGCTCCGCACCTCACGTGGTCGGATAAACCATTGCCGTCGTCGGGACTAGTTCTCTTAGAAGTTGCGGCGGCGAGACGCCATTATCATGCGCCGCTGACGCGTACCATTTACATGGGAAAGCCACCCGCAGAGGTCAGGCATCTCGCCAATGCCATAGTGGAAGGTGGCGATGCTGTACTCGAAATGGCAAAGCCCGGTGTAGTCGTCGACGAGGTGAATGCCGTCTGGCATAGCGTTCTCAATCGCCACGGGTACACCAAGAAAGGCCGTTCCGGGTACTCAATTGGCATGAATTTTCCGCCGGATTGGGGCGAACGTACCGTGAGCATTCGCGCCGGAGAAAAGACTGTGCTCCAGGCGGGCATGTGCTTCCATTTCCAATCTGGGGTGAGGCCTCCTGCCTTCGGCGCCGCAATATCGGAGTCGATTGTTGTTACAGAAAAAGGTGGCGAGCGGCTAGCTGATGTTGCCCGCGAGTTGATAGTTGTGGACTAGCTGATAGCTTTAGCATTTGTCTACTTAACCGGGTTGGGAAGTCGCAATGATGTGCTTTGCTTCCCAATCCTTGGCCCCATCTCTCCCAGTGGTCTCAGACCGCGGAGTTTCCGCAGTCGCGGCGCGAGCAGCAAGGGAGACGCGAGCCGCCGATCGGTTGGTGTGCTATCGAGGAAAGGTGCGCCCGCGCTGTTCGTCGCCGTCCACCTATCCAGCAAGCGCTGCGGGCCGGCGAGTCGAAGACACCCAGGATGATTTGCCTCTGCGCAGAGCCAAGGCCGCTTAAGCGGACAAACGGGTATATTTATCGCCGGAGACAGTCTTCGCGCTCGACAGGCGGGCTGTCGGGAAGTTGTGCGCAAGGCGGCTCGTCCCTGCCTGTCGAAGCTTCCACTTGCAGACAAGCGGCGGTCTGCTCGCCCCTTCATTCCTCAGATGCTCCATCTCCTTGGTGTCGGCGGCCAAGGTGCCAGCCGGATTTGACGACCCATTGCGGACGAGACCTTCATCTCTGATCTGCACCCAGATCGGGTCGACGCAGACAAGCGAAATTCAAATGCGGATCGTGCTATTGGCACCATCTGCAAGACCGCGGCGCTACTAACATCAGGTCCGCGACTCGTCGGCTCCGTGGAGGCATCGAGTGCATAGATCTGCTGGAGGCTCCGCCAAGCGGCGAGGGTGGTCCCCAGCCGTCTGCGTCAAGGACCGCCATCGGGAAGAGGTGCAGGATACGATTGGACCTCGGACACGCGGTGCAAGTGTTCGCAATGGCATCATACCGGGTTTCGTTGCCGCCGCGCAGCCCTCAGGCGCAATAATTCAGCGCCGAACTCGGGAAATATGCAGAACGGCACCGTTTTTGCGTCCCCTTGGCAGGCTCTCCGCGAGCTCCGCCCCTTAGTCTGTTGCAAAATGACTGATCTCTGGATCGTGGGCCGGAAATGCGCGGAACGCTGCCATAGAAGCTTAAGCTGGCTGAACAGGTCGAACCTTTGCCGCCCGCCATCGAGTGAAACCGAACAAGGATACATATGACTACGAATCCGCCCTTCCGTCCTCGTGAAGTAGCCACTCGCCACCACGAGATTCTCATAGTTGGTGGAGGCATCGCGGGGGCAAGTATTGCCTTTCACCTTGCAAAGAACAGCAAGAAGGACATCGCGCTTCTGGAGCGCAACAGCCTTACGTCCGGAACAACTTGGCATGCTGCTGGTTTGATCATGCAGACGCGTGGCACTCACGCGCTAACGGAGATCGCGAAGTATAATGCAGAGCTCTACTCCGCTCTGGAGGCCGAGACGGGGCAAGCTACCGGATTCAAACGAAATGGCACGCTTGGGGTAGCCAGAACCAAAGAGCGCCTGTATGAAACTGCACGCAATGCCTCAATTGCCAAAAGTTTTGGCCTTGAGGCCAATATGATCTCGCCAAGCGAGGCCAAAAAGCTCTATCCAGCCCTCGACACCTCAATCATCGAAGGCGCAGTTTTTATCCCTGGAGACGGCCAGACCAATCCTGTCGACACATGCATGGCGTTAGCTATTGGTGCCAGGAAGAACGGTGTAAAAATCTTTGAAAACGCTGAGGTTACGGACCTTTGGCGAACAGAAGACGGCCACTACCAAGTTCGGACTAACGATGGGGTCATTGAAGCTGAAGTTCTCGTGCTCGCGTGTGGACTTTGGACCAGAGACCTTGCCTCGAAGTTAGGTGCGCGAATTCCGATCTATGCGGCAGAGCACTTTTATGTAGTGACAGACGCGATGGATTTCGTGACGCCCACCTTACCTGTGCTGCGCGACACAGACGGTCATGTATATCTGAAAGAAGACACAGGTAAGCTCCTGGTTGGTGCCTTCGAACCCTGGGGCAAACCCCTGCCGATGGGGAAGCTTCCGAAAGAAACAGCCTTCATTGAGCTCTCGGAAGACTGGGAGCATTTTGAGCTCCCGATGACCAAGGCGATAGAAATTGTTCCTGATCTTGCGAATGCCGGCATTGCAAAGTTTTTCAACGGTCCTGAAAGTTTCACCCCCGACCTTCTGTTCATGATCGGTGAAGTTCCTGGATTGAAAAATCTTTTCGTTTCGACCGGTTATAATTCAGAGGGCATTGAATACGGCGCGGGAGCTGGGCGAGCTCTGGCAGAGTGGATCATCGCCGGTGAGCCTCAGATGGATATCAGCTTCGTCGATGTCGCCCGATTCCATCCGTTCCAGATCAATAAACGATATTTGCACGATCGCACAGCCGAAGTGTTGGGACTTCACTACAAGATGCACTGGCCAGCTTACCAGCCTGAGACATCCCGCGGTGTCCGCAAGAGCGCTCTTCACGACCGGTGGGCGAGGCTTGGAGCTAGCTTTGGCGAAGGAATGGGATGGGAGCGACCCATGTGGTTCGCGGGGGAGAGGGGGTCGACTAGAAACGTCTACTCCTACGACGAGCCGAGCTGGTTCAAATATACCAGTCAGGAGTGCAAGGCTGCCCGTAACAGTGCTATCTTATTGGACCAAAGCTCTTTCGGCAAACACTTGGTTCAGGGTCGCGATGCCTGCCGCTTCCTTCAGAGGCTTTGCGCCGGCAACGTGGACGTACCTTTGGGAAAGCTGGTGTATACCCACATGCTCAATGAAAAGGCGGGGATAGAGACGGATGTCACTGTAAACCGGTTGTCGCAGACAGAGTTCCTAATTATCTCCTCAGCTACTGTCCATCCCCGGGATAAGGCCTGGATCACAAAACATATTACCGACGAATGGAATGTCACGGTAACTGATCTCACCTCTGGGTACGCGGTCCTGTCTTTGCAAGGCCCGCGATCACGCGAGATTCTATCCCGGGTAACCGACACAGATCTGGCGAACTCAGCGTTCCCATTCGCCACCAGTCAGGAAATTGATATCGGGTATGCTCGCGTAATAGCCAATAGATTAACTTATGTCGGAGAGCTTGGTTGGGAGCTTCATATTCCAACCGAGATGGCACAGCACGTGTTTGACGTTGTTTGGGAGGCCGGCCAGGCGTATGGCCTCAAAGCTGCAGGATACCACGCGCTTGAACATCTGCGGTCAGAGCGTGCCTACCGAGAATATCAGCTCGATCTTACACCAGTTGACACGTTGCTTGAAGCTGGCCTTGGATTTACAGTTGACTGGAACAAACAAGGCGGATTTATCGGAAAAGAGGCGTTGACGTCTCAGAAAAATGCGGGGCCGCTAAAAAAACGACTGGTATCATTCAAGCTTCGCGATCCGAAGCCGGTTCTCTTCCATGAAGAGCTTATCCGCTGCGATGGGAGGATCGTCGGGTATATTTCGTCTGGCGTGAAGAGCTTTACAATCGGAACGTCAGTTGGAATGGGATATGTAAACCATCCTGCCGGTGTCACAAAGGAGTTGCTCGAAAGCAGTCGGTGGGAAATCGAGATCGCCGGCAAACTCTACGAGTCCGATGCGTCGCTGCGGGCGTTTTTCGATCCAAATGGGGATCGGGCTAAGCAATAATACGCCTCCGGCGGGGCCGCCTTGCGCGAGCATGGCACGGTAGCGAGCTTACGGGCGTAGTTATCAGCACAGCAGGAGCCATGTGACGTTATTGAGTCGACCGTGAACAATCCGGGCGCTAAGCGGCGACCGACTTCGGCCGAAGGTGAAGCAGGGCGATCAAGAGCGACAAAAGATCCTTCAGCCACCTGAGCAGGAGGGAGAAGTTGTAGCCGGCGGCGGCCAGGATGGCGTTGAGGGCGTCGCCCTGCT
>NZ_JBVVQU010000090.1:0-16747 GCF_055811555.1 Mesorhizobium sp. WSM4813 | reverse complement strand
TGACCCCAGCACCGCTGTGCTCAGGTGCTCATGGCCGCCGGATACGCACGTCTGCGATCTTCACCGGATGCGTACCGGCATGAGATCCCAAGAATGATCAGGCACTGTGTTTTCGTTCGATTCCGCAATGACGTCACCGACGACGAGCGCGCGGCAATCCATGCCGATCTTGAGGCGCTGCGGCGGGTGATCGACGGTATGGGCAAGGTCGAATTCAGCGTCAACACCAGCCCAGAGCCGTTCGCGCGCGGCTTCACGCACGGCTTCACAATCGACTTCCGCGATGCCGCCGCACGCGACGCCTATCTGGTGCATGACGATCACAGTCGAGCCGGCGCCCGGCTGGTCGCGGCGCTTGAAGGCGGCACCGACGGGCTGATGGTGTTCGATCTGGATGTAAGCGCTTAGCTTACCCGAGCCTCAGCGCGACCACCCCGGCAACAATGCTGAGCACGGCGGCACCGCGCCATCCCGTCATCTTCTCGCCGAGCGCAAACACCGAGATCATCATGGCGAACAGGATCGAGGTTTCGCGCAGCGCCGCGACCGAGGCGATCGGCGCCTTGGTCATCGCCCACATCACGATCCAGTAGGCGGCGCCGCTGAGCACGCCGGTGTACACGCCCGCCTTCCAGTCGCGCGCCAGCACCGGCAGCGCCTTTGGTCCGCGAAAGATCAGGCACAGCACCAGCGCCCATGCCGCATCACAGACGAACAGCCATGCCGCATAGCTCGATGCAGTTGCGGCCAGCCGCGCGCCGCTGCCGTCGGAAAGCGTATAGCTGGCGATGAAGATCGATGTGCCCAGCGCAAAGCCGACCGCGCGCAGGTTCAGCCTTTCCAGATGCGCGCCGCCGCGAAACGACAGCACCAGCGTGCCGGCCGACAGCAGGACGATGCCGAGAATGGCGAGCGGCGCCGGCACCTCGGCGACGACCACGATGCCGCCAAGTGCAGCCAGCAGCGGCGCGGTGCCGCGCGCCAGCGGATAGGTTTGGGCGAAATCGCCGGCCTTGTAGGCGCCGATCAGGAACGTTCTATAACCCATGTGGAAGATCACCGAGGCGATGATATAGGGCCACACTTCCGCTTTCGGCACCTCGACGAAAGGCAGCGCCAGAAGCGCCACGGCGCCCATGCCAAGCGTCATCAGCGTGATCGACAGGAAGCGGTCAAGATGGACCTTGACCAGCGCGTTCCAGATCGCGTGCATGGCGGCGGCGGCAAGCACCGCGAAGAAGACGAACAAGCTCATCGGCGGCTCATCCGCCTCCGGCCCCCGTTGCGAATGGCGTTTCCAGGTCGATGTCGACCCGCAGCGGAGAATGGTCGGAGGCGATTTCGCCGATATCGGCGGTGACCGAGCGCACCCGGCCCGCCAACATCCCGCCGACGAAGCAATGGTCGAGCCGGCGCTTTGCCAGTCTGCCGTCGATGGTCTTCACATGGGTATGGAAATCCGCCGTCGGTTCGCTAGCGACAGCGGCGGCATCGACAAAACCGTCGAGATAGGCAGCACCGCGATGGTACGGTGTGCTGCCGACGATGCGCCGGCACTCGGCGCTGCCCGGCTCCATGTTGAAGTCGCCCATCCATATCGCCGCCAGCGGGTTTTCCGGCTCCGGCTCGCCATTGCTCCAGTTGCGCTCGGGTTCGTCATCGGCGCCGCTCCACGGGCCGCCGTCGGATGGCGCCCGGTGATGCTCGGCGAGCAGGTACTCGATCTGCTCCAGCCGCTCTTCGGCGGCGATATGCGCCAGATGCAGCGACAGCACCCGCACCGGACCGGCAGGGGTGTAAATCATGCATTCAAGCGCGGCGTTGCGGGTGTTGAGCGGGCGTACGGTGCGGCGCAGCGGCAGCGTGTGCAGGCGCGACCAGACGATCGGCAGCTTGGACAGGAGCATGGTGCCGAATTGCCGCCGCCGGTTGACGATGCGGCCGTCACGCCGCTCGCTGGCGTCCATGTCGAAGGCCGGGCCATAAACCCAATGGTATTCCGGCAGCAGCCGCGAAAGGATTTCCGGCTGGTCGTCTTCGTTGCTGCGCAGCCAGTGCCGTTCCACTTCCTGCAAGGCAATGATGTCGGCGCCAGCCACGACGCGTGCCGCGCGCGCGAGATCGTAGCGGCCGTCGCTGCCGAAGCCGTACTGGATGTTGTAGCTGACCAGCTTCATTGCTTAACCGGCTCAATTTTGTGATGGCAGTAGCGGTTTGGCGGATTGGTTGCAATGTGCAGCCGGATACAGAGAGCTTGGGCCAGATAGCGCAGCTAAGTCGTCAGCGGCTGGAATCGTCCCGGCGGAGAGGCGGCCAATTCCGACCAGTCGATTTCCTCCTCCAGGCGATGATAGGCTTCGTCGCCGATCGTCCCGTCGATACGCAGCTGTTCCAATGCGTCGCGCTGGCTCTTGATGGCACAGAGGCGCAACCTGTCGTACTCGGTTGCAGCCTGGCCATCGTCAGGATTTTCGGCGATCAGGCGCTGCGCGGCAAATTGCTCGCGGACCACAGCCGCGGCATTCGATGTCTTGCCGCTCAACACGTCCAGCGCTGCCTGCATGATGGCGACGCGCGCCTGCGCGACTTCGCGGTCGACAATTTCGTCCGGGTCGAGACGAAGCAGGCGCAGCAGCGGCTTCAGGCTGATGCCTTGCAACACCAGGGTGCCGAGGACGACCGAGAAAGCGGCGAGCACGATCGGGTCGCGGCCGGGAAAGTCGGCCGGCAAGGCAAACGCTGCCGCAAGGGTGACTAGGCCGCGCATGCCGCACCAGCCGATCAGCAGACCGCCGCGAAACGACGGGGCTTCGGCCTGACGGTCCGCGTCGCCGAAGCTGGCAAGCCACCTCATGATCGCGCCGCATCCCAGCACCCAGATGAGACGCGAGACGATGACGACAGCCAGAACAGTTGCGGCGAACACGAATGCCTCGGCCTGCCCCTGCTCGGCCAGCCGGCCGACGATCAATCGTGCCTGAAGTCCCATCAGGACGAAGGCCAGCACATTGAGCACGAACACCGCCGTCTCCCAGACCGAGTAGGAGCTGACGCGATTTCTAGCCGGCATGCGGCGCGGCGCGGTACGCGCGATGGTCATGGCATAGACTACGATCGTAATAATCGCGGAGAGCCCGATGCTGTCGGCCAGGATCCAGACGCCGAACGTTCCGGCAAATTGCACCACAGTGCCGCTCGCCGGGTCCTCGATCCGGCTGAGCGTGGCGAGAGACAATCGGCCGAGCACATAACCAGCGGCAAGGCTGCCGACCGTCGACAGCAGGATCATCGGAATCGCGCTGTTCAGCAGGATGGAGCCGGCAGCGGCCGAAACCGCCATGCGGTAGATCAGGAGTGCGGTGGCGTCGTTGAGCAGGCTTTCACCTTTCAGGATGGCGGTGATGCGGTGCGGCACCTTGAACTGTCCAAGCACGGCCGACGCCGCGACGGCATCGGGCGGCGCCACGATCGCGCCAAGGACAATAGCCGCAGCGATCGGGAGGCCTGCCATTGTCCAGCCGACGAGTGCCACGGCAGCAGTGGTGAAAACGACGGCGCCTAGCGCCAGCAGGACAAGCGGCAGCCTGTAGCGATTGAGATCGCGCAGCGACGTGTCGTAGGCCGCGTCAAGGAGCACCGGCGCGATGAACAAGGCGAGCGCCAGTTCGGGATCGATCTCGATTGTCGGCGCAAACGGCAGGAAGCCGATGCCCGCGCCGGCCAACGCCAGCAAGGAGGGATAAGGAATGTGGAGACGTCGCGACAACGCCGTCAGCGCGACGGCGATCAGCAGGAGAACAAGGGTCAGCTCGAAAAGCGCCATGCGTTATCGTAGCGGCGAAGCCGGGCGATTGGCACTGCAAAAAGCGGCGGCTTCGGGTGCTGGTGAATGGTGAATGGTGAATGGTGAATGGTGAATGGTCGCTTACACAGAAATTTCGGCGCGTAAAGTGACTTCTTGCTGTTCACTATTCACCATTCACCATTCACTCTTCCCCTAATGCAGCACCAACATGTCGCCCGACGAGAAGGAAATCTCTGCCTTTTCGCCGACGGCGGGCGGCGGGGAGGCCGGGCTGTTGAACGTGTCGAGCGATACCGTGCTGCCGCCGATGCCAACGCGAACCCGGATGACCGAGCCGAGAAAATGCACTTCAGTGATCTCGCCCGAAAGACTGGAGTCGCGGCCGGGATGGCGGCCGAGCGAAATCGCCTCGGGCCGCAGCGCCAGCGACAGCGTGTCGCCGGGCTTGGAGCCGTTTAGCTTTCCCTGCAGCGAGACCTCTTGCGAATTGACGCGCACCTTGCCTGACGCCGCGTCGGTGACGGTGCCTTCGAGCACGTTCAGCGTGCCGACGAAATTGGCGACGAATTTGGTCGCCGGCCGGTTATAGATCTCGAACGGCGTGCCGACCTGCTCGGCCTTGCCGCCATACATGACGGCGATGCGGTCGGAGATCGACAGCGCCTCTTCCTGGTCATGGGTGACGAAGACGGTGGTGATACCGAGCTTCTTCTGGATCGAGCGGATTTCCTCGCGCAGCGACACGCGCACCTTGGCATCGAGCGCCGACAGCGGCTCGTCGAGCAGCAGGAGCTTCGGCTTCGGCGCGATGGCCCGCGCCAGCGCGATACGCTGCTGCTGGCCACCGGAGAGTTGATAGGGATAGCGGTCGCCCATCTGCGGCAGCTTGATGAGGTCGAGCATCTCGGCAACGCGCCTGTCGGCGTCCGCCTTGGGCATGCCCGCGACCTTCAGTCCAAAGCCGATGTTCTGCGCGACGGTCAGGTTTGGAAACAGCGCATAGGCCTGGAACACCATGCCGACATTGCGCTGGTTGGGCTTGAGCCGGGTGATGTCCTTGCCGGCCACCACGATCTTGCCGGCACTCGGCTCCTCGAAGCCGGCGACCATGCGCAGCACCGTCGTCTTGCCGCAGCCCGATGGCCCGAGGAAGGAGACGAACTCGCCCGGCTCGACGTCGAGGTTGAAATCCTGGACGACGGTGGTGGGGCCGAAGGCTTTTCGCACCTGCTGGATTGAGAGGAATGGCTCGGCCATGGCTTTTCTTTCGGTCAGTAATCTTCGATCAGTTTGGCCGGTTCGCCGACCGCGGCGCAAAACGCGACAGGATCTGGATCAGCGACATGCAGCCCCAGGTGATGGCGAACGAGATGAGCGCCAGTGCCGATGGCTCATAGGCACTGTTGGCGCCGATGTTTTGCAGATAGGGGCCGAAAGCCGGGCGATTCAGCAGCGATGCCATGGTGAACTCGCCGATGACGATGGCAAAACTCAGGAACGCGCCGGACAAGACGGCGATCAGCACGTTCGGCAGGATGATGCGGGCGATGATGGTGGTCCAGCCGGCACCGAGGATTTGTGCGGCTTCGGTGAGCGTTCTGACGTCGATGGTCCTGAGACCAGTATCGACCGCCCGGTACATATATGGCAGCGCCAGCACTGCATAGCCGATGACCAGCAGGGCATCGGCGCCGCGCGCTGTCGCGAGAAAGGGCAGCGTTGAATTCGAACCGAACATTCTGATGTAGCCGAAAACGATGACGATGGCGGGAATAACCAGCGGCAGCAGGGTGATGAATTCTACGACTGGCCGCAGATGCGGTAGCCGCAGCCGTATCCAGTAGGCCGTCGGAACAACGAGGAGCACGCCCAAAAGGATGGTAAAGATTGCCACAACGACGGAGTAGGTAAATGTCGCCTGGAAATTCGGATCTCCGAAGACCGAGCGGTAGGCGTCAAAGGAGTATTCCCCTCGCCGCTTACGCAACGAGAATTCAAAGGTCGCCAAAAGCGGCAGGACAAAATAGGTGGTTCCCACGCCAAAAACGAGCCAGGCCCAAAAGCGGCTGCCTTGCTTCATTTCAGCCACCGTTCGGCTCGCCGTTGGAACAGGATATAGAAGAGATTGGCCAGGCCGGTGATGACGATCATGCCGAATGCAAGCGCATAACCTAGATTCGGATTGTAAAGCACGTCGCCGCGAATCTGCGCGAACAGCTGGATTGGCACGATGTTGAGTGACGGCCCCGTCAGTGCATAGGCCGTTGCGACCGCTCCGAACGCGTTGGCAAAAAGGAGGACCGTCGTACCGAGAAAACTCGGCCACAAGACGGGGATGACCACCATGCGCCAATATTGCCAATTGGTTGCGCCGAGCGTGGCGGCAGCTTCGCCCCATTCCTTCTTCAGCCCGTCGACCGCTGGCGTGATGATGACGATCATCAATGGAATTTGGAAATAGAGGTAGGTGAGGATCAGGCCCCAGAACGAAAAGATACTGAAGCCGAGCGAATAGATGTTAATGCCGAAAACGTCTCGCAACAGGATCGTGGCCACGCCGAGCCGGCCTAGCGTCGCGATGAACGAGAACGCCAGCGGCACGCCGGCGAAATTCGAGGCGACGCCCGAGAAGGTCAAGGTTGCCGAGCGTAACCACGGCGGCAAGCCGCCGCGAATCACCGCCACCGCCATGGCCAGGCCGATCAACGCGCCAAGGACCGCGGAGACAAAGCTGATCTGAATAGATACCCAATAGGCGGCCGCGAGCTTTGGTTGCGACAACGCTATGATGTTGTCGAGCGTATACTCGCCGGCTGCATTTTTGAACGCGCCCGCGATCAGCCCTACCGTGGGCAAGATCAGAAAGAGCAGTGCGAAAATGAAGAACGGAGTTACGCCTAACCAATGCAGTGGCAGCCGAAGGTGGCTGATCTCCGGCGCGCCAGGGCTGGCGCTGGCTGTCTGGGACATTGTGGAGTCTGCCATGGAATTCCCGAAGTTGGCATAGGGTGCCGGGCGGCGAACCGGCCGGCGCCCTATGAATTACTTCACGACGGCGCCAACGATGGCATCCCAGTTCGTGCTGATTTCCTTCTTGGCAGCGTTCTGTTCCTCCAAGGTTGGGAAGATCGCCTTTTCGTAGTTCTCGGCGGCCGGCAGCTTGTCCAGCATCTCCTTCGGGATCACGCCCTTCTTGGCGAGGTCATTGAAGCGGATCGGGTGGCAGTAGCCCTTCAGCCAGCCGAGCTGGCCTTCGTCTGAGTAGAGGTACTCCATCCACAGCTTGGCGGCGTTCGGATGCGGCGCATAGGCGCTGATCGCCTGTACGTAGACGCCTGCGACCACCGCGCTCTTTGGCACGACGATTTCGATTTCCGGATTGCCAGCCATCTTGTCGCGCATGGCGAGCAGGTTGTAGTCCCAGTTCATCACGATCGGAGTCGTGCCCTGGGCAACAGCTGCCGCTTCACCGTCGACCGGCACGAAGTTGCCGGCATCGTTGAGCTGCTTGAAGAACTGCAGACCCTTGGCGGCGGCGTCCTGGCCGCCGGTACCGCCAGCCGCAAGGCCCGAAGCGTAGACCGACATGACGGCGTTGTTCGAGGTGCGCGGGTCACCGGCGAGCGCCACCGAGTTGGCGTATTCCGGCTTCTGCAGGTCAGCCCAGTCCTGTGGTGCGTTCTGCACGACGGCCTTGTTCACGCCGAAGGCGAGCACGCCGTAGTAGTCGCCGTACCAGTAGCCATCGGCATCCTTGGCGCTGTCAGGGATCGTATCCCAGGTCGACACCTTGTAGGGCTGGATCAGGCCGTCTGCCTTGGCGGACGGACCAAAAGACAGGCCGACGTCGATGACATCAGGCGCCTGCGGGCCCTTATTGTCCTTGTTGGCCTTGATCGCCTCAATCTCGTCGCCGGAGCCGGCATCGGGGTTGAGCTCGTTGACGGTGATTTCCGGATACTTCGCCTTGAAGCCGGCGATGACGTCCCCATAGCCGCACCAGCTGTGCGGCAGCGCGATGGTGGTGAGCTGGCCTTCCGCCTTGGCGGCGGCGACCAGTTCATCCATGGACTGCGCCGACGAGATGGCAGAGGTCGCCATCAGGGCGACGGCCGTAAGGGAAAGCACTTTTCCCGTGAATTTGAACATGTGTTCTCTCCGTTGAACTGACGCCGTTGGACGCCTGCGATGCGGTATCGTTTTCGTGTGACAGCCCGATGAAAGCTTTGTGAAAGCGATGCCCTGCAGTGCGAAAAAGTAAACTCTTTTTAACCGGCTGTAGCAATCGTTCCGCGATTATTTTTCCGGCTAACGAATTTCTGTCTTACTTTTCATCTTTCCCCTTTCTTTGCCTCAATTTCCCAGATCAATTTTCGGCGCGAAAACCGTCTCAGACGGTGCCGGCAATGGCATTGTCGAGCAGCGTCAGCGCCGCCTTCCTGGTCAGCTTGACCGGGTTGCCGCCGGCCGTCGGATCGACCACCGCCATGTTGGCGATCAGGCCCTTGCGCTTCTTGTCCATGTCGAGCCCGTTGATCAGGCCCGGCAGCGCGTGCGGCACCTTCAATTCCTTGCGCAGCTTGATGACGGCCTTGGCGAAACCGTCGAAGCCGCCCTTGATGCCGCAATAAGCCGCAAGCCGGGCGATGCGCGCCTCGATGGCGTCGCGGTTGAAGGTCAGCACATAGGGCATGAACACGGCGTTGGTCATGCCGTGATGGGTATCGTAGAGCGCGCCGATCGGATGCGACAGCGAGTGGATCGCGCCCAGCCCTTTCTGGAAGGCGGCGGCGCCCATGGCGGCCGTACTCATCATGTGGGCGCGGGCGACGAGATCCTTGCCGTTGGCAAAGGCCTTCGGCAGGTTCTCGAAGACAAGCCGCACGCCTTCGACCGCGATGCCGTCGGCCATCGGATGATAGCCCGGCGCGCAATAGGCCTCCAGGCAGTGAGCAAGCGCGTCCATGCCGGTGCCGGCGGTGATGAAGCCCGGCATGCCGACCGACAGTTCAGGATCGGCGATGACGATGGCCGGCAAAAGTTTCGGATGGAAGATGACCTTCTTGGTGTGGGTCGCTTCATTGGTGATGACGCCGGCGCGGCCGACTTCCGAGCCGGTACCGGCGGTGGTCGGCACGGCGATGATCGGCGCGATCGCATCGGAGTTGGCGCGCGTCCACCAGTCACCGATATCTTCGAAATCCCAGACCGGCCGCGTCTGGCCGGCCTGGAAGGCGATCAGCTTGCCGAGGTCGAGCGCCGAGCCGCCGCCGAAGGCGATGACGCCGTCATGCTTGCCCTTCTTGAACACGGCAATGCCGGAGGTCAGGTTGGAGTCCACCGGGTTCGGCTTGACCTCGGAAAACACGCCATAGGGCACCTTGGCGTCGTCGAGGATCTTCAACGTAGAAGCGACCACCGGAAGTTTGGCCAGCCCTGGATCGGTAACGAACAGCGGCCGCTTGATGCCGGTGGCATCAAGCACATCAGGCAATTCCTTGATGCGCCCAGCGCCGAAGCGCACGGTTGTCGGATAGTTCCATTTGGAAATCAATTTTGTCATTTTTGTCTTTCGAAAAATCAGATGGCTTCACGCAGATGGTATGATTTCGGCCTCGTCAGATTGTCGTAGCCGATGGCCGACAGCGCAGCGCCCTTGCCGGTGTCCTTGACGCCGGTCCAGACCAGCGCCGGATCGAGATAGTCGCAGCGGTTCATGAACACGGTGCCGGTCTCGACGCGATCACCAATCGCCGCCGCATGCTCGGTGTCGCCCGTCCAGATCGAGGCCGTCAGCCCATAGGGGCTGTCGTTCATCAGCGCGATCGCCTCTTCGTCATTGCGCACCTTCATGATGCCGACGATCGGCCCGAAACTTTCCTCGCGCATGACGCTCATCTGATGATCGACCCCGGTCAGCACTTCCGGCGCCAGATAGGGCGAGCCTTGCTCGTCATTGGCAACCTTCATGTTGATGTGGGTCTTGGCGCCCTTGCGTAGCGCCTCGGCCTTCTGCTCGCGGATCAGGTCGGCGAAGCGCGCCTGTGCCATCGGCCCCATCGTCGTCGCCTGGTCGAGCGGGTTGCCGACGACGTAGTTCTTGGTTTCGGCGATGAAGCCTTCGACGAACTCGTCATAGACCTTCTCGTGGACATAGACGCGCTCGATGCCGCAGCAGCACTGGCCGGAATTGTAGAAGGCGCCGTCGACCAAATTGGCGACGGCATGATCCATCTTGGCGTCGGCCAGGACATAGGCCGGGTCCTTGCCGCCGAGCTCGAGGCCGAGCGTCATGAAGGTGCCTGCCGCGGCTTTTTCGATAGCACGGCCACCGGCAACCGAGCCGGTGAAATTGACATGGTCGATCTTGCCCGAGCCGAGCAGTTTTTCCGCCTGCACATGGTTCATGACGAGGTTCTGGAACAGACCTTTGGGCAGCCCTGCTTTGTCGAACGCCTGTTGAAAACGTTCGCCGACCAGCAGCGTCTGCGCCGCATGCTTGAGAATGACGGCACTGCCGGCCATCAGCGCCGGCACGATGGTGTTGACGGCGGTGAGATAGGGATAGTTCCACGGCGCGATCACCATGACCACGCCGAGCGGCACCTTCTTCACATAGCGGCGAAACCCGTCCTTCGGATTGGAGGCCATCACCGGCTTGAGTGCCGCTTCGGCGATCTCGACCATGTAGCTGGTGCGTTCCCTGACGCCGCCGAACTCGCCGCCATAACGCACCGGGCGGCCCATCTGCCAGGCGATCTCCGGCACGATCTCGTCGGTCATGGCGACCAGCGCTTCCAGCATGGCGAGCATGTATTTGCCGCGCTCGACGATCGGCGTCTCAGCCCATTTCTCCTGCGCCGCCTTGGCACGCTCGACCGCCGCATTGATCGCCTGGTCCGTCGCGATTGGCCGTTCGGCATAGATCGAACCATCGACGGGAGATTTTATTTTTACGGTTTCCAAGTGGGCGTCTCCATTTATCGAAGGCAAAGCGTCAGCAGGCAAGGGCGCGAACATGCCCGGCTCTTGCATAATCCAGTATTGACTGATCGCGCGTCACGAGCGTCAAATCGAACGCCCGCGCTGTCGCGATCAATATCCTATCCGCCGGATCGCCGTGGAGCGATCCAGGCAAGAAAGACGATTGAATCAACAATTCCGGCGAAAGAGCCTCGAGCTTGATGCCTGGCGTGGCGATCACTTCCCCAAAAATGCTTGCTGGCGACTTTGCTGCCGCCAACCGGCCCTTGGCGCTCAGCAGGCCCAACTCCCAGGCCGAAATGGGGGAAACCCGGACCTTCTCGTCAACAGCCCCGGCGCTGTTGATGGCAATCTTGGCTTCCGGCGTGATTGGCTCGTTCAGCGCTATCCATATGATCGCGCAAGTGTCGAGCAGCAGCCTGTACGTCACGGCAGCACGTCAGGCTCAAAGGCCGGCCTCGTGTAATCATGTCCTTGGAGAAGCGTGACCTTGCCTGTCCATATGCCGAAAAGAGGATGGTCGGTATTTCCCTGCGGAAGTTCGTAGCTGGCCTGCGCTGGTTCCGCCATTCCCGAACGAGTCTTGTCTGTGGCAGCCAGATTCGGCTTTCGATAACCTTCGGGCCATCCCTCCAGTTTGAAATCCACCCGCTCGTTCGCAAGATCGACACGAGACGCCCGGTAGTTTGCGCGCAACCAGGCGCGCGCCTGGCTGTGTCCGCTCGGGCTGTTCGCCCACCATTCCTCCCGCTGTCGTGCCGACGGCGGCAAGCGGCCACCGATAACTTGCTCGATCTCTGCGAAGCTCATCGACATCTGGCCCTGGCCCGAGAACAGGAGATGCTCGAAAAGCGGATGGTATTTGGTTCCTTCGGTCATCGTACAACCTAGCTCAAGCCGCATTTTCGGTCAAGGTATAGATAGTATCTTACTATCTTTCTAATACCGCTCGAATCCTCTATGCAGTTCCCAATCGGTAATGCGGCGGTCGTATTCGAACTGCTCCCAGCGCGCCGTATGGACGTAATGCTCGAGCACGCCGTCGCCGAACGCCTGCTTCAGCATCTCCGATGTCGCCAGCGTTTCTGTCGCATCGCGCAGGGTCTTCGGAATTTCCGGCAGCTGCGAGGCTTGATAGGCGTCGCCGACGAAGGGCTTCTGCAGTTCAAGCTTTTCGTCGATGCCGGCAAGGCCCGCCGCGATCAGCGCAGCGAAGGCGAGATAGGGGTTCAGATCGGCGCCGCCGATGCGGCATTCCATGCGGATGCCCTTGGTTCCCTCGCCGCACAGGCGGAAACCGGCGGTGCGGTTGTCCTCGCTCCACATGATCTTGGTCGGCGCGAAGGTGCCGGCCTGGAAGCGCTTGTAGGAGTTGATGTAGGGCGCCAGGAACCAGGTGAACTCCCTGGCATATTTGAGCTGGCCCGCCGCCCATTGCTGGCCGAGCGTCGACAGCGTCCATTCGGCTTGTCTGTCATAGAAAAGCGGCGTCTTGCCGTCGGCGCTCCACAGCGAATTGTGGATGTGGCTGGAATTGCCGGCCAGCCCGTAATTGTACTTGGCCATGAACGAAATCGCCTTGCCTTCGGACTCGGCGATTTCCTTGGCGCCGTTCTTCAGGATGACGTGGCGGTCGGCCATGTCGAGCGCCTCGGCATAGCGGACATTGATCTCTTCCTGGCCCGGACCCCACTCGCCCTTGGAGTTCTCGATCGGAATGCCGGCCGCTTCCATCTCGTTGCGGAGCCGGCGCATGACGCCTTCTTCCTTGGTGGTGATGCCGATCTGGTAGTCGCCGAGATAGGGCGAGGCGGTGTCGAGGCCTTGCCAGTGCTTCTTGCGAGCGGAATCGTAGGTTTCGCTGAACAGATAGAATTCGAGTTCGGAGGCGAAATAGCCGATATAGCCGCGCTCGCTCAGCCGTTTGACCTGCTTTTTCAGGATGGCGCGCGGCGAATGCGGCAGGTCGTCATGGGTGTGATGGTCGAGCACGTCGCAGATCACCAGCGCCGTCTTTTCCAGCCATGGAATGCGCCGCAGCGTCGACAGATCGGGCTTCATGACGAAGTCGCCGTAACCCTTCGACCAGCTCGCCGCCTTGTAGCCGGGCACCGGCTCCATATCGATGTCGGCGGCCAGCAGATAGTTGCAGCCATGCGTCTCGTCATGGGCGGAATAGACGAAATACTGGGCCAGGAACCGCTTTCCCGCCAGCCGGCCCTGCATGTCGACGATGCAGGCCAGCACCGTGTCGACCTCCCCGCTGGAGACCGCCTTCTTCAACTGATCGAACGAGAAATTTCCGGCCATTCTTGCAAGCTCCGCCGCCTTTGTGGCGCTTCGAGAGTTCAAATCTGGACCCGGCCGCGAGAAGCGGCCAGGTGTTTTTGGGTTCGAGACAGGTCAGGCTTTCTGCGCGTGCTCCAGCGCGAACTCTTCTTCCGGCGACAGGATCAGCTTGTGACGGCCGACCAGCCCGAAATAGACGATCGCGATGGCGAACCACAGCGCCACCCACACCACGCCCTTGGTGAAGTTCGCGTCCTGAATCTGGTAGAGCAGGGTGACCACGCCGATGCCGATCGTCAGCACGGCGCCCGGGACGCCGAGCGGGCTGCGATAAGGACGCTCCATGTTCGGCTGGTTCTGACGCAGCAAGATGAAGGACACCGCCTGCAGGATGTAAGAGAACATGGCGCCGAACACCGCCATGTTCAGCAACACCGAGCCGATGAGCGAACCGGCAGTATCGCCGCCAAGCGCGAACCACATGATCAGCATGATGCCAAAGCCGACGATGGCGCCCGCAAACATCGCCACATAGGGAGTCTTGTAGGATTTGTGGGTCACGGACAGCGCCGACGGGAAATAGCCTGCGCGGCTCAGCGAATAGACCTGGCGGCCCATGGCGAAGATGATGGTGTGGAAGCTTGCGATCAATCCAATCAGCGCGATGAGGCCAAGCAGCACTGCGCCCGAGTCGCCATAAATCGCCCGGAACCCGTCAAGCAAAGGCTCGCCGGAAGTGGCGAGCTTGAAGGAACCGACTCCGACGACCGACGGGTTGAGCAACACGATCATGAAGGCCGAGACGATCAGCGTCAGCATGCCGGCGATAATGCCGCGCGGCATATCGCGCTTGGGGTCGACCGATTCTTCCGCCGCCAGCGGAAGCTGCTCGATCGCCAGGAACAACCACACCGCGAAGGGCAGCGTCGCCAGCACGCCCGAGAAGCCGAACGGGAACATCGAGCCATTGCCTTCGGGAAGCTCCATCGCCGCTCCGTCCGGGCCGACGCCGATGTTCAGCGCCCATCGCGAAAAGTCCATGTTCGGGATGGCGCTGATCCAGAATACGATCAGCACGGCGAGCGACAGCAACGTCACGACCAGGGTGACGCGGAAGGACAGCGCGACGCCGAAAATGTTCAGCGCCAGAAACACGGCATAGGTCACCAGCCACCAAAGTGGTGGCCAGACGCTGGAGTCGGGAAAGGCGACCGACCAGATGCCTCCCATATAGGAGCCAATGAAGAAGGCGATGACGGCGGGCGTCACAACATACTCGACGTTTTCGCAAAGTCCGGTGATGAAGCCGCCCCATGGTCCCATCGCCGTCCGGGCGAAGGAGTAGGCAGCGCCGGTGTGCGGCAAAGCCGGGCTCATCTCGGCGATCGAGAAGACGAGGCCGATATACATGATGGCGATGATGATGCCGGCCACCAGCATGCCGCCCCAGCCGCCCGTCCCGAATCCGAAATTCCAGCCCGAAAAATGTCCGGATATGACGGCACCGACGCCGAGCGCCCACAGATGCCAGACATTGGCGTGACGCACCAGTTGCCGGTCCTCGAAATAAGATTTGTCGCGCTTCGCGTATGCGACGCTGCCGACTTGCTTCGTATTACCGCCTGCCATTTGAAAGTCCCCTTCTTCTTGTCAGTTGACCGGTTCCACCGGATGGCCGAGCTCGCGCCGGCCGGATCCCTGAGATCCGGACAACGGCTCGAGATCGGAAAAAATCCCCGTGAGCAGATCCGCCCATTTTCGCTGCCCGGCTTCGTCGGATACTTCGTCGTTGCGGATTTCGATCATCGCGCAGGGCAGCTCCCGCGGGCGCGCGTGCCGTTCCAGGGTGAAATAGACGCGGTCGGCCGGCGAATAGGGTTGGTTGACGCCGACCGTGACGCCGGCGAGTCGCTGCAGCGCGGCGACAAGCGGCGCTGCCAGCCGGCGATCCTCGTCATGGATGATGCCGATGTGCCAGGGCCGGCTCATACCCTTGTAGACCGGGTTGAAGGAATGGATTGAAACCAGCCGCGTCTCACGCCCGCGCGCCAGCCTTTCGTCGATAATGCTCGCGACCGCGTCATGGAAGGGTTGCCAGGACAGAGCGACGCGCGCGGCGCGCTGCTTTTCCGACAGGCCGGCATTGCCCGGAATGGCCGTGGTCTCGCTGACCGGCGGCACAAGGTCCGGCGCGTCGAGCGGGCGGTTGCAGTCGATGACAAGGCGCGAAATGCGGGTCTCGACCAGCGTCGCGTCGAGCGCGTCGGCCATGCGGCGGGCGACCGGCAGCGCGCCGGGGTCCCAGGCGATGTGGCGGGAAAGCTCTTCGGCAGCAAGGCCGAGCGTTCCGAATTCCGGCGGCAGGAAGTTGGAGGCATGGTCGCAGGTCAGCACGAATGGGCTCGATCCGCCAGGGTTGGTCACCCTCACGGTTTCAGGCGATGCAAGGCTGGCGGGCCGTGCTGTCTCCATTGTTTTCAGTCCCCGGGGAGCGCTGTACCGAATATTACGTATTTTGTCTCATTGCGTCCCTATGGATGATTTCATACAGTTTATCCGGCTTTGTCAAATGCGATTTCGGCAAAGCAGCCAAGGGTGGGGAAAGATGATTTCGAGCATTGCCGAACTGATCTCCGATCGCATCGGCACGATGCCGGCGGGCGAACGCCGCGCAGCGCAAGCGCTGATCGCCAACTATCCGCTGATCGGCCTGAAGACGGTCGCCGAGTTCTCAGCTGCCGCCGGCGTCTCCTCGCCGACCATCCTGCGTTTCGTCGCCCGGCTCGGCTTCCAGAACTACCCGGAATTCCAGTCGGCGCTACAGGACGAGTTGGCGGCACAACTGCAGTCGCCAGCGTCACGGACGCTCAACCCGCCATCGCCGAACGGCGGCGCGGTGTCGCCGATGCTGGAGGCGACGCTTGACAACCTGCGCGAGACGTTCAGGCACCTGTCCGACAAGCAGCTTGCCGACATCGTCGCAAAGCTTGCCGACCGGCGCGGTAAGACCTTCCTGATCGGTGGCCGCTTCACCGATCCGCTGGCGCGCTATATGGCCGCTCACCTTGCTATCATCCAGCCCAATGTCTTTCACCTCGCCGGACAGGAAAGCGTCTGGCGCGACCGGCTGATCGACATGGGCAAACGTGACGTGCTGGTGATCTTCGACATCAGGCGCTACCAGGACAGCCTGGTCCGCTTTGCCGAGACGGCGCATCAGCGCGGCGTGCAGATCGTGCTGTTCACCGACCAGTGGCTGTCGCCGATCGCCCGCTTCGCCCGCCATGTCATCGCCGGGCGCACCGCCGTGCCCTCGGCCTGGGATTCCTCGGCTGCCCTTTTTGTCGTTGCCGAAACGCTGATCGGCGCCGTCACCCGGCAGCTCGAGGCCGACGGCGCCAAACGCATCCGCGAGCTGGAAAGCCTGCGATAGGGTCAACACGGCCTGAACTCAACCGCATGATCGCTTCGGTGCCGGAGAAGCGGCCAGCGCGGTTCAAACGCAAAACGGCCCGCACTGAGGCGGGCCGTTTTGTGTATTTGGTTGCGGGGACAAGCTTCGACCTTTGTCCTAACGTCTCCGGTCTGATGATTTTGCCGAGGATTGGCAAAGTCAAGGATGCCGATCAGTTCGCCGCGTAGCTCGGCGATGACCTCGCCTCGCTTGCT
>NZ_JBVVQU010000089.1:0-16834 GCF_055811555.1 Mesorhizobium sp. WSM4813 | reverse complement strand
CAACTCATGGAGACGACGATGCGCAAACCACGGGACTTTGATGCGGAACTGAAGGCGCTGGAGGACAGGGCGCGCGACCTGAAGACACGCAAGGTGCAGCAGCTTGGCGAACTGGTCATCGCCACTGGCGCCGATGCGCTCAATGCCGAGGAACTGGCGGGTGCGCTAGTAGTGCTGACCGAGACGAAGGACGCCGCAAAGAAGGAGGCATGGGCGAAACGCGGTGCGACATTTTTCCAGAGCCGGTCGCGGCGATCTGCTCCGGCATCTGGGCGCGACGCTGGCGGCGCTGCGACGCACCCGGGCGGCACGCAACCGGCATCAGGCGGCACGGGCGCGGCATGACATGCGCAAATGGCAGGTCGAGCGCCGCAAGCGCACGCGGCACCTGATCGAGCTGGGCGGTCTCGTCGTCAAGGCCGGGATCGTGGAACGATGGGAGGTGGGCGCTGGCGCTGGTTCCCAGGCTTTGTCTGCTTCACAAGCCCCTGCCGGGTCGGCGTCAGGTCAGTCAAGCCCCGAAGCCCGCAGGGATGCGGCGGGCGCAAGCCCGCTGCATGGGTTTGACTGACCTGTCACGGTCCGGCGTCGTGTCTAAAAGCAGACTAGAGTCCGCGGATCTTTTTCAGAATGCTGGCGAGCAATTCCAAAGTTAGCTCAGGCTTTATCGTATCAAATCGAAGTTGCCGAACAACGTAGGCATAGCTCGCCGCTAGCACAGAAAGGTCGTTGCCCCCTGCATCATAGGCCCACTCACGACATGCAAGGGCAAACTTTGGAAAAGGATGATCCTTCTCGTAATCGTCCCGATTTGGCCAAAGCGATAGGCGGGGCACAAGTTTCTCGGACAAGCCGAGGCGTACTCCATCGGGGTGAAAAACTGAGCTCAGTTCCAACATGATAGGATCGAGGCAAGCGGGTCCGGTCCCAACATCACCAAAATCAATGAGAATGGGACGATTATTGCCATCAACCAGCACATTTCCCCCGTGCAGATCCCCATGAATGCAACACTCCCGAACGGTAACTGGTTTCGCCTCAACGTCATTGAGATCGAGACCAAATTTCGCCTGCAATTCCTCGAACGGCTGATCCCAAAGGATGCGACGACGGAAGTCGGCGATCCTTACTTTTTTCATCGCTGATGCGTCTGTCCATATCTTGAGTTTGTCCCTGAGCACGCCAACGACTTCAGCAGCCTCCGCATCATTCTTGGCTAGGAGGTCGAACAGAGACGCTCGGTAACCTTCAGCAAGGCTGTAGAAAATCCCTGCCGATCCACAAGCCCCCTTGTCGACAGTATCAGTCAATGGCGGGAAAAAACCGACTGGCAAGCGCTTGGCGTCGCGATGAAAGGCACCGATCTCCTCGTCGATCTCGGTCTTGGAGCCAAGTTTGGCCGCGGTGGCATGAACGACCTGTCCGCTGGCGTTGTGCATCGTTGCACGCACCACACGGGCACGCGATAGACCCCCGCTGAGGGGCACAATCTCAGCAGATGCTGCCCCCATCCTCCGCGCAGCTACCTGAACGACCCGACGTGCCCCTGCCGAAAACCCAAGTTCCTTGCCGCGAAAATTGAGCGTAATTTCCTCAACCTTGCGGACTTCAGCGGCAACTCGAGCAACTTCTTCGAACATGCGATCGGCATTTTCTTTTTCAAAGTAGTCGAGTGTATTAGTCGGTTTGGTCGATCCCCAGAGATCTACCTTTTCTCCATGTCGCGCGAGGCTCTTGGTGAAATCGTCCATCTCCGATCCGGTCAAAATAAATATTGGAATTCCGGGACAGACCTTGAGTGCTTCATAAAAGACGCTTTGACCATGTTCACGCGCGACTTCGAGATCCTCATCATTCACCGGAATGCTCAAATCGAGAATCAAGAGGTCGTAGAACGCACTGCCAATAGCCTCCAGTGCCGCAGACATACTCCTCCTCAGATGAACCTCGCTAACATTGTCGACATGACCCAGCAGCTCGGTCATCTGCTCGCCGAACGTGCGGTGGTCCTCAACCAGCAGGATCTTCATTGTCTCTAAACCACCGAATTTCGAAATGGGCGCCTTCGCCGTCGTTTTTTAGTTGGATGTCACCTTGCATAGACCGCATAGCTTGATGGGCGAGCGTCAAACCAAATCCGGGATGTCCCAACTTGCTCGTCGCCCCTAGCTTCAAAGCAGCCATAGGGTCACCATGAAAACCTGGACCGGTGTCTTTGATGACAAGGTAGTTGTCGGCTTGAGTGCTTCCCCAATTAATCACCACCTGTGGCGGTTGGGTGGACGAAAATGACCTCACTGCTTCTAGCGCGTTGCGCAATCCATTGGCAACGGCGATGCCGAGTTGGTCCTTATCTGCTGTCACCATCAAGCGCGAAGACCCTGCTTGGCGGATGGCCACATGACCCTCATTCGGTGTGCTATCGACGATATCCGTGATGAAAGCCCCTAGCGCAAATGTCGTAAATTGGGGCGCCGCCGATGCACGCCTCAAGGCCCGGACCGCCCTCAGCAACCCTTGAAGTTGGTCAAGCAACTTTTTGGAGCGCGACTCGCCGTAGGTTTCGCCCACTTCCATCGGAACGACAACGCGAAGCAAACCCACGATGGGTGAGAATTCATGAACAATACTGTCCGCGACCTCCTCGGCGGCCTTAGCGAATATCTGACTTGCATCAAGGCCGGCTAGCAACTCGCCGTCTTCAGTAGGCGTAGTCTCAATCACGGTTTTCTGGCGATCGATCCGCTCGATCGCCGATCGCAATGCGCGCTTTATCCAGACGACATTTTCCTTTGCCGACGCCTCGCTAAGGAACGGACGGTCTTCGACTTTGGCTCTCGTCGAAAAGTAACGCGCTGCCCGCAGTCTGTCCTCAGTCGCATCTGAAAGAAGACCGGCCCGTGCTTCTTCTACGTTCATTAGACACCGTGACTGTCATAAAATGCAGCACGATCCCGGAACGCAGCCATCCCTCCCTCCATGACGCTGGTAATAGCTTCCACAGCGGCGGGATCGTCCAGCGGCTTCGATACTTCGACGCTCCCGTTGCGGCCATCCGACGTCATTTGAACGATTAGCCGCGCCTCACCGAGCACTGGGATATTAGCGTTGTGCGTCGAGACAATTATCTGGGACTCGGGAGATCGAGCCTTAAGAGACTTGATCAACGTGTCCGTAATGAAAGCGTTGTCGATATGATCCTCCGGTTGATCGATGACGAGGATTCGATCATCGTGTTGCAGAACAATCGGAAGGACGACCGTGCAGCGTTGACCTGCGGAAAGTGCGGAGATGTCTTTGTATTCCACACCATCAAGTAGCCGTAGCCCAACGTCATCATCTATCGCGCACGTGACGATGTCGCCAAGCCCTACTTCACGAAGGACACCTATGGCTCGAGCGGCCCGATCTTTGGGCAGGCCGGCAGCTATTGCCAGATCAACGAAGTTTTCGTCCTCTACATATCGCACGAGTTCACGTGGGCTTACACTCTCGGCGATCATTGACGCAAGTTCGTTGTACTTTAACCCGCTACCTCGCAGTGCCTCTGTGATCGCCCGAGTGTAGTCGCCAAACTGGCCAAACTTCTGGACGGTCACACCCACGCGAGGGCCAAGTGTTCCGTTAAGCTTCTCGGCTATCCGCCGACGAGCCTGGTAACGACCATCTCGTATCACTTCAAGTTCGTTCAGGAGCTCGTCACGACGTTTTCGCTGAGCAAAAAGTCGTTGTCGTCGCTCTGCCACAACTTTCTGTACAGCCTCAAGCTGTCCAATCTTGCTCCGAATGCTCGTCACTTGACGGCCTATGGCACCTGCCCCTTCCACAAGCTTGTCAACCTCTCCACGGAGCGTCCGCGCTTCAGTCTCTAGGCCCAGTCGAACCGGCGTCCCCTCATTCAGTTTTGCTGTCACTCTTTGGGCAATCGCCTTGAAGCTCGCACTAGCCGCCTGCACTTGGCCTACAGTTTTCAGATAATCCAGCCTGAGGTCGCCGAGCGGGTCTGGATCACTTCCGTCCCATTCTTCAGGCCCAAAATCACTGCCGACCGCGTCATCCAGCAAGGTGCTCCACTGCTCCACTTGCGTGGCGAACCGCTTCTGCGCATCGCCCCTAACTGCTAGCGCAGTCAAGCGCGTAGTAAGGTCTGAAATACGCGCCTGCTTCTCCGACGTTAACTCGGACGTAGCTTGCATCTCCGTTGACTTGGCTTCCAAGGTTTCAAGTTGGGCCCGGAGACCCGGCAACTCTTCAGTGCCAGAGGCGGTCCTAGCGATTTCTGCCTCGAGGCTCGCCATCTCCTTATAGAGGGAGCGTACTGCGTTCGCGACTTCAGCCTCTTTGGTTTTCATCTCGCCCCTGCCCTTGATGAACCCATCGATAAGACTCAGGCGACCAGCTTCACTCATGCCGACGGTCTCAATCTCCTTCTGTGAGAAAATTATGGGTGAGACGAACGGTTGGGATGCACGTGGCGCGTCATCACTAGCCGACCGCGTAACGACAATATCCTCGAACAGATCGTCGATGGTCACCGTAACCTCGCCACCCTCGAGAATCGAACGCGCGTGTTCCAGCGATTCCACACCAGACTCCGGGGTGTAGTTTCTAGCAGCCAGCGCATATCGAATTAACTCGATAACCGAAGTTTTGCCGGTGCCGCGGGCGCCGATAATCGCGATGAGGCCGCTAGGAAGTCGAAGGTCCAAACCGCTGAGAAAGCCCTCCTCGACTTGAACTCGATTAATATGCACTAGCATTCTCCCCAGCTGCCAAGATGGCCTGATCACAATTGCCTGAGTCAGCGTTTCTGGCTACCCCAAAGGTAGAGGATCGGCCGCGATAAGCACCTACGACAGAAACCACCACAAACCTCTGCGAATCTGCCTGAGTGGCTAACGAGCAATCCTTGACGAGGCAAACGGGCCGACACACCGACACCGATTGAGACATTCTTGGTTGGATCGAGCGGGAAGGCAATCTTGTTGTGGTTTCGAGCAGCCCCAGAGAATGCTTGCGAGCGTTTCCGAACATTTCCGTCCTAGCCCTCGCCGACAGGTATCACGTCGGCGATCGGCGGGCATCTGTGATTGCGCTGCATCGCAGCCGCATCTGCCAACAAAATACATATCATAGTTGATAAACTCAAAGTGTGTAAATTGCCAAATCTGCGCGCATGGATATGCGCAAACTCGTGGGCCGAAACTTCGCCCGCTTGCGTCGGGAGAAGGGCCTGACTCAGGAACAGGTGGAGGCGCGTTCAGGGTTCAGCCAGCAATATCTAAGCGGCCTTGAGCGCGGCCGTCGCAATCCAACGGTCATCACACTCTACGAATTGGCTCAAGCCCTAGATGTCAGCCATGTACAACTTGTCGAACCCGACGGCGAGCATACTTAGATGTTTCATTGGTAGGTCGATGCGCCTCATTTGTGAGGCGCTCCTGCAAGAAACCGGTCGGGCGCACAGGCATCTGGCACCCATTGTCAGCTCTACCTGCCCAGAAGCGTTGGAAGTAGATTGTCGCTTCTCCATTGCGATACACGTTTCGGCTCCGGCTGGCGTGGCCTGACGGCGCGCCATCGTGCAGTGACAAGCGGGGGCAAGCCGCCGCAACGTTCAATCTCCGCCAGTCCGGCCTCTGTTAATTCCACACGCTGCCCCTCAGCCCAGCGAGCAGCCCGCGCGTGCTTCATTTGCTGTTGCCATCCATCTCGCCAGAAGCGCGTCGTCGCCATCAGGCCCTTGCTGCCGCTGCAGAACGAAAAAGGATCATCAGGCGACTGGTGCCAACCAAAACGCTGCGCGAGCAGCGGATCGAATATCAACGCCTCGGGGCGCTCGCCAACGGAAGATATGCGCAGGTTGCGCACTCCAGCCGGCACGTCCTCGGCCTCGATGTCCACCATCGTTCGGCCACAGCCCCAATAGGCCCTTGGTAGCGCCGCGATGGCACTCTCGACATCCTCAGCGTCGATTTTCAGCATGCTGTGGGCGACCAGCATTTCCTCGCTGTAGAGCGAGCTTGACTTGAATATCACGAGGCGCGCCCATTCGCCGACGACATGGTGCGGGGGTGAGTGTCGCTTCATGTCCCCCGCATCGAGCCAGTCCTCGGCCTCTGATCGCCAATGATCTTCCGGCAGAACTGGCCAGATGATGTCGAGGGGGCGTGCCGAACCGACGCTGTGCGGCGGAAGAACGGGACCTCCGGTGAGCCGATGGAGGAGGATATCCACTTCGAACTTCGAGAGCCTCGATGCCCGCCAGAGCTCGCCGACGATCGTGTGCAGAGCCCGCAAACAGATCCCGATGTGTGGACGCACGAAGGGAAGGAGCAACCCCAACGGGGTGAGGTTGTTCTGAAGCTGCTCTGTCGCCTTCGCACCATATTTGGCCACACCGCCCCAGCTGCCTACCAACTGCGCGACGCGGCGTCGGATATTGGATGTCGGCAAGCCCGAGTACTGTGAAAGGCCTTCCACCCATTGCTCGAAGCCTTCGGTCCAGGCCACGGGGTCGTCAATCACCGGTCCGAGCGATTCCTCGTCGCGAAGCGAGCGGCCCGCGGTGTTATCCATTGGAGGAAGCTCAAGGACGTATATGGACGGGAGGTCAGTTTCCGGCATGCGCGCTTCGCCGCCCCACACATCGCTCAATATTTCGCCGAGCGCCGCGACGCACGCATCCTCATGCCCGGCGAGGCGATCCATATCATCCCGGAACGCCGCAGCGACGACGTCATTGTCCCGGGCTTCGAACAGGAGACGCGCGCCGAGCACGACCTCGGGTCCTTCGCCTTCAATCAAAACGCGGCAGGCGCGGCAGAAAGGGTCGATCGAGCCCGCCCGGATCAGCCCGAGGAGGCCGTCCGCGGCTTGCTTGCGCGGGTCCGACACTCCGAAGTTCACTGCCTCCATGAACAGGCGGATGAGTAGGTCGATGTCGTCGTGCGCTGTGCCGCTCACGCGCGGTACGGCCGGGACCTTCTGATAGTCGCGATAGCCTTCAATCTGTTCCGCCAGCCGGTCCCAGAGACCCGGCCAGTTGATGTCGCGATACAGCAGCGGAAAAATTTCCTCGATGCCCCAGAGCGCAGAACCCGTCCCGGAGCCGCCGGCGGCGAGATCGCGGATGAAATCATCGCGGGCGTTCTTGTGCGCGTCGCCAGCCCCGAGGAGGTGGCGCGCCTTGTGATACTCGAGCAAACCTCTATCGGCCCATCCGCCCCAGCCTTGACGCTCTCGTTTGCCGACGAAAAGAAGGGCCTCGGCATATTCGCGCCGGCCGGCGGCGATCGCGACCTGCGCCACCGCCTCTTTTACTGGCCTGTCCTGCACGAGTTGGGTGTTGCGCGCGGCGAACGCCTCGACTTCGCTCCACGCCTCTCCGGCGATGATCCGTCCGATCCGCTTTCCGAGCGTACCGTTCACGAAGTCACCGTAGTGCACGCTCGTTTGAGCCTCGCGGCGCTCGCGCTCGCTGAACACGGCGCGCTCTACATCTTCCAGCGTTTCCAACAGGAAATAGTCGGGCAGCGCGCCCTCGTCATATACGGGCTCGGCATTCCATCTTTCGACCGCCGCCGAGACAAGTGCAGAAGTTGTCCCGCGACCAGCGAGCGCGTCGCGAAATATGCGAAGGAGGTTCGGCCGCTTTGACGGCTTGGCATCGCGTTCGAGGCCGGCGACGACGATACGCTCGATTTCGGGGAGCGTTTCCCTAGGCGTCGCGGCGACGAGGTCGCGAAGGAATTCGCCTATGCGCGTCACGCTGTTGTAGACCTCGCCATAGTAAGGAAGGCTGAGTGCGGCCCAAGTGATCGCGAGTGGGACCGCAAGGTCTGGCCGCCTTCGCACCATTCCCCTCGCTACCGCGTCGACGAGTGCGTCCCAGTGCCAGGTTCCCGAGGCCTTCGCCCAGTCGAAGGCATCCCAGGCCTCTGCTACGCCGCCGGCGATCGCCTCCACCAGCACGGCCTTCGAGATGCGCCAAGCTTGGTCGTGCGCATCGCTGTCGTCCACACCTGCGACGAGCCGGAGCATCGCGAAGGCCCGCTCCGCCGCTCGGCTCGGATCCACCCGGTTCGCGGCGACCAAGAGATCCGCCCAGAGATGATATTGCCCATCCTTCTTCGCCGCGAGGTGGACACCAAGTGACATTTTCCGCATCTCGTGCAGCATTTCGCGGGCGCGGGCATGGAAGCCGATCTTTCCGAAAGCGATGGCCAGTTCCGAAAGCTGGTCGATCGCCTCGTGCGGCGAACGGGAACCGTCGACTTCGCGGCGCGCGCCTTCGAGCCGTGCGACCGCCGAGGCCGCGTCACCGTTGAAGTCAAACATAGTCTCAGAGAACTGGCGGAGGATCGGAAGGGATCCGCGGAAGGCGCAGACGGGCAGCTGCAAACTTGCCCCGAAATCGGTCGCGAACGTGAGCGCCGTATCCGGCACCAGCCGCACGATTTCACAGATTGCGCCGAACAGAGGCTCGTCGGCATGCCTGGCACGATATCCGAGAAGGGCATCGTCCTGCCGGCCAGGGACTGCTCCTGCAAGAAATTCGAGTGACGCCTTGATTTGCCTCGATATCACCGTCAGCTGGAGCGAACGCTCCGTTTTCAGAGCGCCGATCATCGTACCCAATCGGAGGGCCTGATTTTGTATGCCGCGGAAGAGGAACTCGTTGGGCATATCGGGTTGGGGCAGCGCCTTACCGAGCTGTGCCGCAATCGCGCAATACTGAATGAGATACCGGACGGCATCTTCGACTTCCCCCGAGCGGTGCTCGAGATTGCAGAGGTTAGGAACTTGGGCCTTCGCGAACAAGCGAGCCGCGAGCTCCGGAACTCCGCTCGCAAGGGCAAGGCGGGCCGCATGGACGTGCCACGAGCCGTGCAGCGCTTCGGCATCGCAGCAGGCCTCGTAGTCACCGAGGCAAATTTTCGCTTCCTCGCTGTGCGAGGCCACAAGCCTTGCTTCGGCGCATTCTAAATGCAACGTGGCGCGCCTGTTGGCCTCGATCTCGTGTTGGGCGGCTACCTCCTCCACCTGGCGGCTCGGATCGCGGCGAAGGATGGAGCGCGCTAGCGCGAAACGCAGCTTCCCCTGATAGTCTCGGGGTGTTTCGCCGGAAAACGAGTCCTTATCATCGGCGCCCTTGCCGTCGGGTTTGCGAATACGGCGCTCGATCTGCTCGTCATCAAGCAGGACCACAGCATAATCGGCCCAGGTTTCGAGCGACCTTTCGCTCGCCGACCTATAGCCCCCATCAAACCATTCCCATGGATTCTCGTCGTCGAATATCGCCCGCGCGCGGTCGGGCTGGCCATCGTCGAGGAGGGCTTTGATGACGAGCCATTCGTCCCCGGCGCTATGATCGGAGTCGAGCTGCGCCTCTGCAACGTCAAGATCGCCGGCGGCAATCTGAGCGGCGACGAGATGCTCCGACATGGTGAGAGCGTCTTGCCGCCGCCAAACCTCATCCTTTGCCAGCATCAGGTCGAAGAGCCGTTCGGGCGACTGGTCCGGGCTGAGGCAGGCGAAGGCGTCCCGGATATCGTTGCCGACCTCATAGCTTCGCCGGCCATCGATGAACTGTTCGATGAAATATTTGCGGCTGGCGATCGCCGCCGCTTCCGCTTGGTCGCCGGCCAGGAAGCGATATCGAAACTCGAGCCAGCGCTGAGCGCTCGCGCTGGGGGCTGACTTGGCCAGCTCCGCGAGGCGGCGGTAGAGAGCGGTGTCGCGGAAATCGGGATCGGGCCGCCCATAGAGTTCAATCGTCTGCTGCCGGAGAAACAGCCGAAAGCTGTTGTGGAAGATCTGCCACCCACGGCCCGAATGATCTATTAGATGGTGCGTGATCTTATAGGCTTGGTTCACCGCCTCTCGCGAGAGGCACTGCGCGAGCAGTTCGGGCTCGATACGGCCTTCGGCAAAGCTTAGCGTGAACAGGACCTTCGAAACCTCGCCGTCCGCCTCCTCCGCCTCGCGCCATGCGGCGCGGTAGACCTTCTCGAGATCGCCATCATACTCGAAGCCGCCACCGAGGAGCGCTGCTCGTTCCTCGGTGCCAGCGCTCAGCAGCTTTCCAAGTAAATACTGGGTCACGAGCGGATGGCCGAGGCTCACCGAAAAGACGTCAGCGGAGTGTACCGCACCCGCCAAACCCACCGAGGCGACCATGTCGTCGACGGCCGCAACAGTCAGCGGGGCGATTTCGATCTTTCGGCCGCCGAGAGATGCTTGGTCCCTCACCTCGCGCGGAATGTCGGCCAAATCGATGCGTTGGCTTCCGAGGATGAAGACGATTCCCGCCGGCACGCTTTGCGGAATTGGGAGCGCACGAAGGAAGCTCGCGTCCGGCTTTTCTTCGCGCGGGACATGATCGAGCCCGTCCACCACGATAAGCGTCAGTTGCCCATCTGCCGCATAGCGTTTGGCTGCCTGCTCCAGCAGCTTTGCAAACGTCTCTCGCCGCTGCTCGGGCGTGTCGTCCTTGGCGCGGCTCGAATGCAAGCCTGAGGCGATGAGTTGGCTGTTAAGGTCAGCGAGGAAGTGCGCGGCCTCGCCACGCCCCTGCTGCTGGGCTGCTCCAGGGACATAGGCAAGGTAGCGGACGACGTTTCGGCCCGGACGGGATCGCACGAATCGCTCCAGCAGTGTCGATTTCCCAGCGCCCGGAGGCCCCAGAAGGCATAAATAGCCCGATGAGTACGACGCCAGCGCGCTTTCGAGTTCGGCCTCGCTCCTTTCGTTGCTCTGGACATGAGCACCGAGGGGAAAGCGATGTTCGAAACGCTGCTGGAAACGGTCAGGCCAGCCCAACTCGTCGAGCAATTCGCGCCACGACCATCGGGTCTTGCCGTCATTGCGCCCCACAAGGTCGCCGAGCGTGTGCGCCAGTTCCACGATTTGCTCGCGGGCGGCGGCATCGAGCTCCAAATTGAGATCGACGGCGGGAGGGGCGCCAAGGATGATTTCAAGCCGTGCAAAGAAACGCTCGAAATCAGTCTCAGAGAGACCTGACGCCTTAAACAGCTCGTCGATGATCGGCTGCCAGATTCCGGCGCGCCAGCTGGCCAGTGACCGGTCCGGATGCTGCGTTTTTTCCTGGAAGAAGTCCGCTGAATCTCGTCCCTTTACACCGAACTGACCTTTGTCGTTGATCGATGCGAAGTGCGAGGTGACGTATCGTACTCTGGTGAACTTCCCAGGAAATTCAGCTTCCAGCATCGTGAAGGAAGCCGCGCAATCGGCGATGACATTCTCTGCGCCGAGGAGCAGACCGCGGACTCCGACAGGCTTAGGCTTGGTGGAGGATTTATACTGATGCCCGACAACCTGCCCCGCGATCCCGATTACCAGATCGTCGAACATTCCGGCTTGATCGTCTGCGAGGGCGACGAAGGACAAAGTGCCTTCCAATATCGCTTGGTAGGCCAACACGGCGGACGCTCGGTCCTGATATCTCAGGCCTTTCCGCGCCGTTCGCTCGCCGAATCCTGGTGACTTATTTTCCATGCTCGTTGAGTACGTCTTGTTCCGAAAGTTTGGATCAAATTAGTGCGGTAAAATGTTGAACGGGGCCCCCTCTGAGGGGAGGCTCAGTGAGAGATTGCGCGACTCCCTCTTGACGATCAAGGTGCATCTCCGGACGGCTGCGCGTACCGTAACGTAAGCGGTAGACTGTGGACCTACTGTTAGCCCTTTTTGCCATGCGGAAGTTTCACAATTTGGTTCTGCGGTGCAGGAACGTCGAGTTTGGAAATGCGGACAAAAAGGTCGGCGCGAAGTAGACTGATGCTTCCGCCCGCTTCAACCGCCGGGTCCGTTCTTCCGCCTCGCCTTTGCCGCACCGAGGGGTAGGCTGCTTCTGGGAAGCGAATCATCGCTCGATCACGGATTGGCCTGAGGAAGCCAAAATAATGAACGACATGGCGTCTCAGATCGCGGCCCCGCCCGCCATTGACCTCGCGGCGGAGACCCCGGGGCGCCGCGCGCTCGCCGGCTTTCTCGTTCAGATATTGAGGAGCGTTCAGCTCGGTCTGGAGATGAGCATCACGCTGTCGCCTATGGACACGGATGCCCAGATGACTCTGCATCTCGAACCCGTCGACGGCGGCGACCATCAGCTCCTGGGCGCACCGCGCGACATTGTCGAACAGGTAAAGATGCGCACCGAACGGGGCAAATGGTCTAGCGGCGAGGTCGCTTCCAAGGTCTTTGCCGATCTGCTGCGCGCGGTTCGCCTCGGCGCCGACCAGACGTTTCGCTTCGTCACGAACAACGGGAGTGGCCTTGCCGCGCTTCAGGGCTATATTGCATCGCGTGGGCAGCTTACGGGCAAGCCACATCGGTGGGGCGGCCAGCGCCTCACGACCGCCGAGTTTGAACAACGCCTCGCGAAATCCGCTGGCCTGAACCAGGTGACGGCCGAGCTGCGTCATCTGCTGGATCGACTTGAAATCCGCGTTTTCGATCCAGCGGCGGTACAGGACGAGATCGACGAGGCGCTCGCGCCGCTCATCGAGCCTGGTGAGCACGCAAGCGACAAGCGCCTCCAGTTGCTTGGGCATTTGATGATGCTTGCAACGAACGGAGCAAAGCTCTCGCCCCAAGAGCTGCTCGCCCTGGTCAGTCCGCGGGCACATCGCCTGCTTTCCCACATTCAGTCCCTGCCGACTCTGCTTGCCCGTCATCTGGAAGAGGATGCTCGCCTCATCGGCTGCCGTCGGCAACAACAGGTGCGTCGGGCCTTGCCAGAGATCGAGGCTGATCTCGCCGTTCTTTCTGGAGAGTCCGGACAAGGCAAGACATGGTCACTGGCGCAGCTTGCTTTCGAGCAGATCGATCGCGGAGAGCTCGCGATCCTCATGCGCGCGCCCGCAACAGTCGAGAACGTTCTCGACTTTGTCAGCGAGCGGATATGGCAACCGGCACATCCGGAACCCGCGAGCATTGCGGTCATGGCCGCAACTTTGCGTGAAGCGCTCCGCCGCTCCGACGGGACCTGGCTAACCCTCTATATCGATGATGTGCAGGACCGGAACTTCGCCGAGCGGCTCGCGCGATTGAGATGGCACGAATATGGCGTGCGCATTGTCGTCTCGGCGCAACCGCGCATCATGGAGGCGCTTCGCTTGGTTCGCCAGGAATTGCAGATCATCGAGATCGGCAATTTCCGTAGCACGGAACTCCGCCGGTTCCTGACGCTGAACGAGCGTGCCATGTCGCTGGAAACGATGCCCGACGATGTTTTCGAGCTGCTCCTCAAGCCCGTACACGCCAGTATCTTCGTTCAACTGCCCAAGTCCGATGCCTGGTCAAGTGTGTCCGAGTATCAGCTCTTCAACACCTATTGGGACCATGCATGCCTGATTGCCCGCGAGCAATCCGATCATCCCAGCGACCATCATTGCCTGAGATCGCTCGCCGCCCAACTGCTGACGGGACAAAGTCACTATCCCTGGCGCGTTGTCGACTTGCGGACTGCGGGGCTCGACGATCCAGCGATCCTGCGGCTGGAGCAGGTCGGACTATTGCGTCGGCCGGATCGCGACCGCTTCGCTTTCACCGTCGACCGTATGCTGAACTGGGCGGTTGCGGAAGCGTTAGTCGACACCATACTGGAGGATGGATCGCCTCACACGGAAGTCGAAGCCCGTCTTGCCGCGGTTGACACCTTGCAAACGAAGAGCGGCGAGGCGATTGGCTTCCGTTTGGGCTACGTCTATTTCGACGCGCTGTGGCTGCTCGCGGCTGAGAGCAAGGCTGAATTCGTTGCAAAGCTGATCCGTGAGCATGTCGAGCGGCTTTCGCCGGAACTGCAGGGGAAGGGTTTGTGGACAGACGGCTTCGGCAGCCTAGGCCCGCGCATCCTCCCCGCCCTTGAACATCTCGCCGCCGAAAACCTCGATGAGGAGCGTGACGGAGAAATCCTGAGGAACCTTCCGCTGGCCCTGGCCGCCGTTGCGGTCGCGGATGCAGGGCCTGTCGAGGAACTGACCGAGCGTCTGATCACTTCGAAAGTCGAGCATCAGGTCGACATTGGACTTCGCACGGCCCACATGGTGTCCGCAGCCGCGGCGCTTGACACTATCTGGAGTGAACACCTCGCGCGCATGGCCGCCTATGAACTGGCCAGCAAGGCTTCTGACGTCGAGGCGAAATCGGTCGCGATTTACCGCCGTGGTTTGAGTTCCGATGCGTTGCGGCCGGCTATTGCGTCAGCCCCGGAGTGGCTCGAAAAGAAGCTGGCCGTCGAAACGGATGCGACTGCTCTCGATCAACTGCTCTGGCGGCTCAAAGACGAAAAGTCCGTCGACGGCGATACGGCGGTAGCGATCTGGAGCAGGTGTCGCGATCGGTTGGTAGCCCTGATGCCGGCGTCGAGCACTGGGCTCATAGAGGCAATCGGCCATTTCCGAGAGACGGCCTTGAGCACGGTGCTCGATGCGGCCGCTGCCGATACACAGGCGTTGATGCCCCAGCGTGTTTTGCGAAGTCGCGCCCGGCTTGCCCCACAAGATGCCATGCGGCAGCTGGCCGAAGGTAACGACCAATACTGCTGGCAAGCTTCAAACTGGTGGTTCGACCAACTGGCGGCGGCCGATCCGGAAGGCCTCGCCGCTGCAATCCGCCTGCGTGCGTATCGAAGCGATGATCCATTGAGCGAGCTCATCTTCTACTATCGTAACCGGCCCGAGGCGATGGATGCGGCGACGCTCGACGAGGTACTCGACGCCTTTGCCGAAAAGCTTCGCGCCTTCAACGAGACAGGAAATCCCTCCCGGGAAGAGGGGCGTTTGCATCACCCGCTGGATTTCCTGCCCCGCCTTAGCGAACCGTGGCAGTTCGACAAACTGAGAGGTCGTGCGGGTACGGCGCTCGAGGCCGAATTGCTGGTGTTCGCTGCAAAGCGTCGCGGGCGCATCGATATGACGCGCGACGTAACGGGCGGCCATTGCGAGCGCATTCTCGCAATGATCGCCGGAAGCAGATTCGATGACCTGGTGGTCGCCGAGCTGGAAAGGTCCAATAATTTCGGTCGCCAGGATGGCTACATCGCCGCGCGCTGGTCTGATGACCACACGGTCAAGACGTCGCTGTCGGCAGCGCCGGGCGATCCTGACCCTCAATCCGTTGGCCAACTCCTGCGCATGGAAGCGCTCGCCGTCCACAGTTGCGACGCCCACATCGAACGCATGATCCGAGCTGGCACCCCAGTGTACCTGAACGCCTCGGAAATCCGCTCGTCAAACGGCCGGGACACCTCGGCGCTCCGCGCTCGTATCATGGACCTTCTCGCTGCTGGCGATGCGCAGTCTCTCGACACCTCCGCGGCTCTGACGGGCTTCCTCGGTGCAGTGGAGGACGCGGTCCCCTTGGTCGCGATCTTCCTGCGACCGGCGACTTCTCAGCAGGTCAGGCTGAAGATTCTGGCCTCGTTTCGCGCGCTGGGCTTCTACACGCCCGAACTGCTCCCGCTGGCGCGGCAGATGATTGCCGGGCAGATCCATCAGGAGGCTCAGTTCGTCGCATCCTACCTCGCCAAGGACGGCGATGACGAAGCCCGACGCGCAGTCATCGATTGGCTCTCGCAGCAGGACATAGGAAGCTCATCATGGTCGCGTCAAAGTTACCTGGGCGCGCTCATCGACCATCCCGACGGCAAAGCAGCGGTCGTCGACTTCCTTCTGCGCTCGCGGCTGAATGGACACCTGATTGTCGACGGAGGACTGTTGCGCCTGCTCGCCGAGGCAGGCGACGGTCGCGCTCGAGACGATCTGCTGCGCGCCGCCTACCGCTACTCGGGTTTTGATCGCGGGAACGCGATCGCGGCCATTCGCTATTTGCGGAACGAGGATCCGGAGGAAGCCTATTTCGCCGCGCAGCGCTTGCTCACTCGCCACAGCGTACCAGCTGCGTCCGATCTGATGCTTGAGATAGACCCGGATCGCGCCGGCCAGGAACTTCTGGGCCGCTACCGAGATGCAAAGCCGTCCCTTCGCCTGGAGTTCGAGCGGCGTCTTCGTGTGCATCTGGGGGGCGATAGGCTGGCAGCGCTGCTCGCCCCGCTGGCGAGCTCGCAGCGCTCAAAGGACCAAGTCTTGGCGGCTCAAGTAGCCGCGGTCATCCCTTCAGCTGTGATGGTACCTTGGCTTGACCAGCTCGCAGCCGAAACTCTGCCGGCCGTAAGCGATGCCGCTCGCGTGGCGCTCCGTCAACGTCGCCTTGAAACTGCTGCGTTATTGCATCGCGATCGGCTGCTCGATTCGCCGAAGCCTGTCCAATGGGCTCGTTTGGTAAAAATCATGGAAATCGTCGATCCTTATTATCTCTGGGCGCGCAACGATCCGGTCAGCCTCAAGGACGTCCTTGAGGCGCTCCCGTATGAGTTTGTCGTCGAGGCTCGCCAGCTCCGTACGCGACTTCTCAAAGACCGGGAGAACGCAGCCTCCAGAGCGGACAAGGATCGTTGACGCGCCGCGCCCGCCGTCGTTCGATCCGAGAAAGGACTGCACCGGCCTCTTCAAAACCTCCGCGACCACGGCAGCGGCCACGTCCTGGAACGCCTTCCAACGGATGGGCTGAGCTTCTCGCCGCAATTGGCCGCCTAAATGGCTACTTGCTTCGCCTTTTGCGCTTCGACGCGGATCGGCAGCTCTCGGCCCGATAGCCGTCATTTCGAAGTTCCGTCAGATTGGCCACTTTTGGACTTTTGGCGCAAAGCAAGACATCCACCGGCCTCGAAACGCAAAAACCGCCCCGGTTAGACCGGGACGGTTAGGGTATTATGACAGAAGTGGTTGCGGGGACAGGATTTGAACCTGTG
>NZ_JBVVQU010000088.1:0-16884 GCF_055811555.1 Mesorhizobium sp. WSM4813 | reverse complement strand
ATCTGTTCTCGCCAGTTGAATGCAGAAACTACTTCACAGCAGCAGGGTATGGACTCACTTGAACGTCCGATGCTCTATCCGCATCGAGCGACTTCGATGCGGCGACCAGGTCGCGGTATTTCGCCGTCCAGTCCAAGCCACGGCGGGTGAAAATGCGCGTTCCGCATTCGTCAATGATCATTTGCGACCGGTAGCCGTCATGAAGCCACACGCCGCTTTCGGAGGCTTTCTCCACCAAAGTCGGCATTAGTGGCGGGACAAACTTCAAACGCATGCTGACTCGCAAAACTGCGATTCAATTAGTATGCGCTTAATTAGTTCCCATTTTAACGAATCGTTGACCGCGCTGTCCCAGAATAGGACGGCGCGGTCGAACCCAACCGGGCTGCGCAGGCGGCTCCGGCAATTCAGCACCCCGCCTCACACTGTCGGAGCCGCTTCCACACTCCTCTAAAATACCAGCAATGGTTGAATAACTATTACCGCACGTGCTTTTCAGTGCGCTTTCAAGTGCCGCCTTGTGGCAGTAACCTAACGGCATCGCTACCGGCCAGGATCTGCTTTGGCGGATCGTCCATGCCGGCGATTTTCACAAGGCGTCGCCAAGTACTACATCGGTTACGCCGTCACGCCACCGCGACCGGTTTTCGGTTCCGTCATCCAGGGCATAGCTGCACAGACGTCCTCGAGGATCTTGGCCGATCTGGCGAAGCCGGCGAAAGCCTCGCGTGCAACCGAAATGGGAACTTGGCCATCATAGGCGCGCTGGCAAGCTCGGAACGCCGTGTCAAAGATCGGCCCTCTGCGATTCTTCGGCCATTCCTGCAGGAACTCGAAAGCATCAGCCAAGCATTCGACTTCCTCCACCATGAACTCCCCTTTCTTGACGAAAACAGGCCGGTCGAAAGTCCTGTCGTTCATTATAACCTCCATTCGACTGAACGAGTGTTTGAGCTTCCACGAGAGCCGTGAGTGACGGCTGCGGGGGAAATATGTGAAGAGCACTTTTTGCTGTCAAGGAAGGACCAATTCGGGTCTGAAGCAAAACGCATCGCAGGACTGAGACCGCATGCGGAATGTCGCTGGGTACCGCTGCAACCTGCAGCCGAGGACGCTTTGAACTCCATTGCTCCCGATGAAAACCGGCTCACGCACGGGCCGCCCGGCAGCACCATTCGCGGCGCCGGAAAGACGCAACAGCAGAAAGCCCGCGCCCTCCGGGAGAGGACGCGGGCTGATCGGGCTACCAATCTCGCAGCATTTGTATGGGGGACAATCCTACGCTACTGGCGCTAAACTTTCGTCGCAGGACAGTGTTCCAACCCTCAAAGGAAAAAACCGCAGGTTTGTGCTCGCCGCTATAGAAACTCCTCCCAACGAAGGACCGCGTACACTGCCCCGCCCACCATCGAGAGTACCGAAAGAACCAGGAGCAAGGCGACCGGGTATGGCTCGGTGACGACGGCATCAGCTTCGTCTTGTTTCTCGTTCAAATTCTCGTCTCGATCGCCCTTCCTGATAACGCTGCGGCCATTTTTCCCCTCGGTCTCTTTCGAAATCTTGGTGGCGATATCCCATGCGATCAGGGGATCATCGGCCAGATGCCTCTGAAGCCATTCAGGGAGACTGCGGCCAGTGTTCTTGTCCATTTCGCGAACAAGTGTTCTGCTTCGACTATGTCCCAACTTGCTAATGTATAATTTTAGCTTTCGGCAGTTTTTAAGGCAAGATGGCCCGGTCCGACCATTTCGGCTGGATTCGGTTTCAAGGCTCAGTAGCAACGCCCTGGTCCTTGGACCGCTTCAGCAGCGCACGCGACGCCCGCACCAAGCGTTGTGACAGGGCCAGTGTATAGCGAAGGTCCTCAACGAGCGCCCTTCCGCGTTCGGCGGTCTGCCGAACGCGCGCCGCATGGATTTTGTTGGTTTCCCAAATAGATTGTTCCACGGTGTCTGACTCCCAGGGCTGCGTCGTGGAATGGAGCGCTGGCCATTTGCATTGTCTGCGTAAGAACATGCTGTGCTGATTACAACAAGTTCTAGCACAGGCAAAAAAGCCCGCCGTACCTGGAGGTGCGACGGGCGATCAAGCGGTCACCAAGCACGGCTTGGGGGCTGGGATGTGCCCGGTGCGCGCGGACCGGGAAAATCATACGCGCGCCGGCTGCCCGGCGTCTACCAACCGGCGGTTGGAAGAGATTTGTCCAGCAGGGAGCGCCTACCAGGACCTCGCGTGGGCCTAACGAGCGAACCCGCACCTCTGCTGGAACAAAGACCCCGAGCCCTATTCGGCGCGCGCACCATGGCTCGGTACGGCGCGCGCCTGGATGCGAACTGTTCCAACAGGCTCCGATCGCTTCCGCCCGGTCAATTCGCCTGGAACAAAATTTTCCAGAGGTGGTTTTCCCTGTGAAGGGACCGACTTTTCGAAGGAGACGTCTCGTGAAAAAAGTTCTGATCACCAGTATGCTGGCCATCGGCGTTGGCTGTGGCGCAGCGCTCGCTCAGGAACAGCAGCCGGCCCAAACCCAGTCGGGTGCCGATTGCCCGGCCGGTTCGGCTGGTTGCCCGGAAGGTGCAATGGGCGAACAGTCCGGTAAGGCCGGCGCCACCACCGAGGAGCAGGCTCAAGGCAAGGCGAAAATGCAGACCGATGAGCAAGCCCAGGGCAAAGCCGGCGTAACCACCGAGCAGCAGACCCAAGGCGAGGCTGGCGCCACAACCGACCAACAGGCGCAGGACAAGGCCAAGGTCCAGACCGAGCAGCAGACCCAGGGCGAGGCTGGCGCCACAACCGACCAACAGGCGCAGGATAAGGCCAAGGTCCAGACCGAGCAGCAGACCCAGGGCGAGGCCGGTGCCACCACCGAGCAGCAGACTCAGGGCACGACCTCTACTCAGGATGAGACTTCGACCGGCGCGATCAGCAATGTGACCGTTGAACAGAAAACGGAAATCACCCAAATCCTCAAGCAGGAAGAGGTCGAACCGGTTGCGAGCGTCGATTTTGACATCGCAGTGGGTGTCGAGGTTCCGCGGCAGAAGGTTAAGCTGCGTCGCCTGCCACCGCGAATCGTCGAGATCGTCCCGGCTTACGAATCCTATGAGTATTTCGTGTTGGCCGACGGCCGAATCGTCATCGTCGAGCCGGATACGCTCAAGATCGTCCTTATTTTGACCTAACGCCCTTTTACGGCGTGAAGGGGCTCGCCGCACGAGCGGCGGTCCCCTTCAACATGCATCGGTTGCAGTCTCCATTCATAGAACGGCGACGGCCATTTACGTCGCCAATATATTCCGCTGTTTCAAGCTGGCGGGCTTTTGCGGTTGAGGGCCTCCCCAGCCGTAGCCTCATCGATCACCCTCGGCGGTGCCCCTCTTGTTCGAAAAGGCCTGAGATAGGACTTCAGTCTGTCCGCTGGCAGACTATGGGCTGGCGCCGGCAGTGCTTTGGTCCGGGACCCCTATCGCAAAAGCCTTAGATGGGAGAGTTTTCAGGAACCGAGCTCCTGCAGGCGTCGTTGCAATGCCAACCCGTGACACGAGGCTGCTATGGATCCCAGCATTCAACAGGCACGTTGGCTGCTTTTTCCGGTATTTGGCTTGGTGTTCGGGGTCGCGGCCGTCGGGCTTATTATCGGCTAATGGGCCCGATCAATGAAGGCAACACACTTGCGCAGTAATGAGTCCCTTCCTGCGCTAGCGAGACCCACCGGTTTCTCCCCGTGAGACTGGTGGGTCTTGACGCTGCCTGATGATGGCGAAAGCGTGATAGATGGTGCAGAGTACAGAGGATTGGTTCGGACGAATTCGAAACAGGCAGAAATGCAACACAGACCGTGACGGTCAGAGGATATTCTAGCGTGCTACTGGCAAATTCATTGACCACAGGCGCGATACGGCCGCAACGCCTGAGGCTTCGTGAGACAAGAGTTCTCGGCATGATGAATGTGCGGGCTGGGTGCTCTCAATCGCAGCGCAGGCTCAAATCTCTTCGAAGGCTTCGCGTCGCCATCTGCCTCACCGCATCGACCTTGGTTCTCGTCGTGAGCCCCTACCGTGCGGCACAGGACGGCCTGTCCCTGACGCTTAGCCCGCAGGCCGCCCAGGCACAAGGGAACTCCGGGAACGCTGGGAACTCTGGTAACTCTGGAAACTCCGGGAACGCTGGAAACTCCGGGAACGCTGGAAACTCCGGGAACGCTGGAAAAGCTGGGGCTCCCGGTAGCTCGAACTCCAATGCCAACGCCGGCAAGGGCAAATCAAAATCATCGAAAGGCAATCCCCCCGCAAATCCAGTTGCCGCAATAAACCCCGGCAACAAGCTAAAAGTATATGTCAACACGGTCACTGGAGACCGGATCGAAGTGCGCGGGGCAAGTGTGGGTGTGGTGCATTCCAACGGGCTCAGCGAGCGCATCGACGGTGGCCATTATGAAATGCGGGATGCGATGGGCCGCACCATCATTCGGCGGCAGGCAACGAACTCCGATCGGGCAAGACTGCTCGCCATGATCGAGTGATGGCGAGTTCACAGGCCGCAACGCTACCTTGCTTTACGCAGGATGGGGCGCAGGCGGATGCTGATGCTCGGTCGCATCGCGCAATGTCATCGCGGCTTCGGTCCGGTTGCTCACATTGAGCTTGGCGAGAATCCGCGTCATGTGATGCTTTATGGTTTTCTCGTGCAGGTTCAGCTGAAGACCGATCCGCTTGTTGCTCAATCCCGCGGCAACGAGCGTCAGGATCTCTCTTTCGCGACTGGTGAGTTCGGCCAGCACGTCGGGTTTCGCGGTCGCGGTTGATTGGCTAGACAAGTCGACCAACACGCGCGCCGACAATTGCGGGCAAACATACCGTTCGCCCATCGCCACCGTGCGCAGTATGGCGGCCAGGGTTCTCGACCCGACACCCTTCAGGACGTAGCCTCTTGCCCCGCTCTGCAAGGCGGTCATGACGTGCTGGTTTTCCTCCGAAACGGTCAGCATCACGATTTTCAGATCCGGATGCCGCTCCAGAGCCGGTTCGATAACGCTGAGGCCCCCTCCAGGCACCGAGATGTCCATCAGGAGAATATCGAGCTGCTGGTCTTCCGATATCCGCAAGGCGTCATCTCTATTGCTGCCTTGGGCGACGATCTCGAACCCGCCGATCTGCTCGAGAGTGCGCACGACGCCTTCCCTGAACAGCGGATGGTCGTCGATAATGGCGAGCTTTATGGCCGCTGCCATCACGCCTGTCCTATTTCGACTATGTTGAGAACCATTTTCACCACCGTGCCATTCTGTGAAGATGTTACACCAAATTGGCCGCCGAGGCTTTCTACCCGCTCACGCAGCCCGATGAGCCCCAGCCGTTCAGGGTGGGTGGTCTTCGGGTCGAAACCTGGGCCGGTGTCGGAAACCTCGATAGAAACGCGCTCCCCGTCGAAATGTTTCGCAACCGATTGACCGGCACCCCCAGCGTGGCGGAAGCCGTTGTTCAGCGCCTCCTGAATGAAGCGAAAGATGCAGATCTTGGCCGCTGGTGACAAGGGTGTGTGCCCCCCGGTCATGGACAGCATCACCTTGGCGCCGGTCCGCTCTTCGTGCGCTCGCACGGCAAGCTCGAGGATTTCCGTCAACTCGGCATTCTCGACATGCGGCAGCATAAGGCCCTTGCTGACATTCCTGATTTCTCGCATCGCATCGTCCAAATTCGCTTTGACCACCTGCAATTCCCGTGCGCGCGCCGCAGCCGGCGTGGCAGGATCGGCTAGCACGGGGCTGTCAATCCCTAGCGCAGCGAGAGCAACCAGTTGCGCCGGCCCGTCGTGCAGGTCCGCGCCGATCCGCCTGAGGTAACGTTCGTTAAGTGCCGTGGCGCGCTGCGAAGCGCGCTGCACCCGCAATCTCAACATTCTGTTTTGAGCAACCAGATCGGAAAGTTCGGCAATGCGCCGCTTCAAGGAGTGGCTCTGGGAACGAATCGTGCCACTGCCACGAAAAACGATCGCCGAAAGACCAAGGAAAAAAATTGCGGTAACGGCAGCGACATCGAACCAGGTTCGAACGAGTGCCTGCCGGAGGTCCTTTTCAAAATCGGTGGCGATCTCGTCGAATTCCAAAACAGCTACGACTTCGCCCGACCACGGTTGAAGCATCGGATTATAGATTTCAAGAAGATGCAGGCCGCTGTCCCTCTCAGCCTGGTTATCATAGTGCCTGTCCAATTCAGCGACTATGTCGCCTGCGAATGCGGCCCGGAGATTGTCGCTGAGTGGAAAGCGCTTCCCGACCAAATTTTTATTGGTCGAATAGAGGATGGTTCCGTCGCGGCGCCAGAGTTTGAAGGATTCGAGCCTTGTGCCGAGTGCGCCTTGCCCCAGTGTCTCATCCAGCGCATGAGCAACGCTCTCCTCCAGCACTTCGCTTCTGCGCATGTCGGGGAGCAGCGGCGCGATGACGCTGTCGACGTAAAGAGCGGTCGCGGAAGCCGAGTTCCGGGTGACCGCGGCTTCTATCTGATTTGTCACGGAAATTCCCACCACGATCATCGCCGACAGCGAGAATAGCCCGCCTGCGAGCAGAAACTGAGTGGCCAGCGACAGTGCGTTCCATCGATCGATCAGTCTTGTCGCTCTGTATGGCGCCATATCCCCAACGGCCCGCTCGGCGGCGCGTCGCGCCAGCGGCACGATTCGAAAGAACCGGCCAATCTGTTGTCGAACGACGCTATGCGACGCCATCTTTGATCTGCAACCGATCAATCGCAAGGGAACTTAGGGCTTACGGACTGGACGGAAACCGCAGCCGGCGGTTTTTTGCGCAAAACTCCACTTGCCCTCGTTGAGCGAGGCAGCAAATCATGACGCGTCAACTCCAATCCTTTCGATCTTCCCGGCACAGATGGTGTAACGCATGATCGCGGCGGAAGGTACGACGTATTTTTCACTTCCGGTCGCGCAATGCTCTCACCGCCTGAGTAAGGGTCATCCGATCGTTGCCGTTCTTTTTGATCAGCTTACTGACCTGGCTTGGCGAAACCCCATTTTCTCGCGCGAAATGTTCCACCTCGTAGTACTCGTCGACCGACAGGCGGTCGTGGTCGAGGAAGTCTCGGTTGCTTTTCTCGTCGGCCTTTGAAGGAGGGTGGTGGACACTCGTCGCCATGAGCCCCTCCCGTAAGCTCTTCCCGTAAATCTCCATGGGTTCCTCCCGTAAACTTGCGGCGAACGAGCGCGAGCGGTCGCGGTTCCGGCCGGCTTGATAGCCGGACCCATTGCGCGCGGCAGGTCAGACTTAAGTCCAACGGCAAGGCCTCTCGGATCGGACCGAAGCCCAGCCAAGGAACGTTTGCAGCGCTCTCATGTTGGGTAGCCAGGTGCGGATGCCGTCCAGCGCAAAGGGGCTTACATTCACGTCACATAAGGAGGCACTTATGAGAATGCATCTTTTCACTGCAGCCGCGGGATTTTTGCTACTGGCGGGTATCGGCGCCGCTGCCGCCCAGGACGTGATCATCGCGCCTGAACAGGAGACCGTCATCAGGGAATACGTGAAAAAGCAGCCGCTTGCATCGGTGGAACTCCCTGGGGTGGAGCTCAATATTGGTTCCACGCTGCCCGAGACGGTCGAGCTTCACGAAGTTCCCGACACCGAATACCGCTACGTCGTCGTCGACAACCGGACTGTTGTCGTTGACCCGGGCACACGCAAGATCGTCAAGATCATTCAATGACCTGAACGCGAGGGGAGGAGACGCCCGCCGCTTCGAAACGAGCGGCGGGCGACTATCCTATGGGCAGTGCCAAATGCGAACAATCAGCAGACTTTTCGATTCCCGCGACGAGGCAGCGCGTGCCGTAGCCGCGCTTCAGGCGGCAGGCGTTTCTCACGAACAGATCAGCGCCGTCGGACCTTGCGACGACGAAATCAGCGCTGTCCTGCGCGGTCCGGGCGGTGCCGCCCTTGGCGCGGCAGCTGGTCTGTTAATCGGCCTTGGTGCTTTTGGAGCCACTGGCATTGATCCTGTCGGAGCGGTGGCTGGCCTGACTCTCGTCGGTGGGGCCTGCGGCGGCTTTGCTGGTGGGCTTCTCCAGACATCCGCCGATCTTGCCAAAAAGCCGGGTGAGCCGGACGTTGTACAAGGCGTCATTTTTGTGATGGCGCATGTCGATGACAACCAGGCCGATACCGCGCAAGCAGTGCTTGAGAATCCCGTTCACGTAACGCAACTCGTGGCCAGAGCCGGGTGAGATACGTCGGGGTGGTGTCGCGCAGGCCACGAGGCGCATTCAGATCGGCACTTCTCGCTGAGCCATCAGTGTTCCCTCCGGCGGTTCACGAGGCGGGAAGCGTCTGCTCGATCAGATTGACGTAATAGCGCAGCACAATCGGCACGATTTCGTCATTGAAGACGTAGCGATCGCCATGCAGCCCCTCACCCGGGCCGACATCGCCGACGCCGACCCATGCGTAGCAGCCGCCTGCCTCGCGAATCATGAAGGCGAAATCCTCGCAGCCCAGGCTCGGGCTGAACTCGGTCGTGACGTTCTCCCTCCCGACGGTGCAGGCGGCCGCTTCGACGGCGCGGGCCGTGGCAATCGCCGTGTTGATGAGCGGCGGATAGCCCTTCTTGTAGTCGAGCGTGGCCTTGAGCGCATGGGCTGCGGCAATGCCCCGGGCGATCTCGCCGATCAACTTCTCGCAATGATCGGAATGACCGGGCTCGAAAAACCGGCAGGTGCCTTGCAGCCAGACCTTGCCAGGCACGATGTTGCCGACAGTGCCGCCATGGATCTGGGTGAGGCTGACGACCAGCGCGCTTTGCGGATCGACCGAGCGGCTGACAATGCGCTGGACGGCCTGGACAAAGGCGCCCGCGGCCAGGATCGGGTCGTCGCCGCGCTGCGGCATGGCGGCATGCGCGCCAAGACCCTCGAAGGTCAGCTCGAAATTGTCGACAGCCGCCATCTGCGCTCCAACGCGAGCGGCGATCGTCCCCAGTCTGAGGCCCGGCCAGTTGTGGACGGCATACATCGCCTCGACTGGGAAACGCCTAAACAGGCCATCCTCGATCATGCGCAAGCTGCCGCCTTCATTTTCTTCGGCTGGCTGGAAGATGAAGTAGACGATGCCGTCGAAGGCGCGGGATTGGCTGAGCAGCCTGGCGGCGCCGAGCAGCATGGCTGTGTGGCCGTCATGGCCGCAGGCGTGCATCACGCCCTCATTCCTGGAGGCATAGGGCAAGCCGGTCCTCTCGACGACCGGAAGCGCGTCCAACTCGGCGCGGAGACCCATGGCGCGCGTGCCCGTGCCGCCGCGCAGGACGCCGACAATCCCGGTGCCGCCAATCCCCTCATGCACCTCGTCGATGCCGAAGGCGCGCAGTTTCTCGGAAACGAAACGTGCCGTTTCGTTCTCATCGAATCCGAGTTCGGGATTGGAATGGATATGGTGGCGCCAGGCTATCACCTCTGGCGTCAAGGCGGCGACAGGGTCATTATGCAGCATGATGCTCCTTCCACGCCGGCAAAGGCGGTTTGATCCGGAATCACGATTAGAAGGTCGCGCAAGAGGCGTCTTGAACCAGATTGACCGCAGCAGGGACGAGAACGTGCAAGCGCCCGAGACCAGCAAATACTGGCGCCATCCCTGCTTCCCTGACCTTGGCCTGTTCAAGGCGCGCTTCACGCAGCACCGCTACGAACTGCACACCCATCCAACCTATGTGATCGCGCTGATTACGTCTGGCTGCGAACGCATCCGCATCGGACGCCACAGCGTTCTCGCTCCGGCAGGCACCATTGCCGTCGTCAATCCCGAGGAGTGGCATGACGGCGAACAAGGTGCGGATGAAGGCTGGGCCTACCGGACGTTTTATCCAACGGTGCCGCTGATGGCGGGGCTCGCCCGCGAGTTGGGCGGGGATGACGCTCCGGTCTTCTCCCGCGCGATCATCGAGGACAGCGATCTCGCCGCAGCGTTGGCGGCGGCGCATGAAGGCTCGACGTCCCAGGACGCAACGAAAGCCGAGGCGTCGCTGCTCGCCGCCCTGAGGCGTGTCATCGTTCGGCATGGCGATTGGAGCGGGCGAACCGAAGAAATCGATAGCTCAGGATCGCGACAGAGGTTTTCGCTCTACGAGGACGTTATTGAAAGCGAACTTGGCTCGCAACTCGACCTACAGCGGCTTGCCGACGCCGCGCGCGTCACCCGGTTCCAGGTCATCCGGGATTTCAAGAAGGCGATTGGTCTGACGCCCGCAGCCTATATCCGGGACCGGAGATTGCGTCGCGCCTGCACCTTGATCGAACAGGGGCTCGGCCTCGCCGATGCCGCCATCGCAGCAGGTTTCGCCGACCAGAGCCATCTTTCCCGCACGTTCCGGGCCACGCGCGGCATGACGCCTGGTATGTTCAGGAGAGGCGGCTGAGTGCTCTGAAAACGAGACGCTTGCGCGCGGAAATTTGCTGCGCGATGGTGAGGTTGGGCTTGGGGGGAATCATGCGAAAAATTCTGACATCGACAACGCTGCTGCTCGCGGCAGCCCTGTCCGCAACCGCCGCGCACGCGCTGGACGCCAGCGGCACCCCGGTTGTCGTGACCCCGCTTGCCTCGCGCACCGAGACGGCGTCCGGCCAGCCGATCACGCTGCCGCAGAAAAACGTGCAGGTCCTGGTTTCGTCCTTTGAGATTGCGCCGGGCGCGACCTTGCCAGTCCACAAGCACCCGTTTCCGCGCTATGCGTATGTCGAGGGTGGAACGCTTCAGGTCACCAATGTCGAGACCGGCAAGAGCACCACGTACAAGTCAGGCGATTTCATCATTGAGATGATCGGGCAGTGGCATAAGGCTACCAATGTTGGCGCCGATCCGGTCAAGCTGCTGGTCATCGACCAGGTCGAAGAAGGCACCAAGAACACGGTGTTGCGCCAGTAGCTGGCAACAGTGGTGGCAGCCAGCCGCTGCTCACTTGGCCGCCGCGCTCACCCGGTCCGCGGCGGCGCCCAGCACGGCGCGGTCCCCCTCCTCGTACAAACGATGGATCGAGATCGCGCTGACGCGCCAGCCTTGGGGTGTCCGCACCAGCCGGTGCAGATAGCTGGCGCCGACCGTCCAGAACCGGGTGTCGATCCAGTGGGTGGCGCGGACATGGCTGCGCGCAATCGCATCGTTGCCCGCGCCTTCGACGATGATGTTGGTGATGAGGTGCTGGGTGGCGTCGAAGCCCGGCAAGAGCCCTCGCCACTGCGCAATCAGCGCGTCGCGGTCGCTGGTTGCGGCTTCGCCGCCGAAAAGGCTGGTATAGTCGGTCATGACGCGGGGAGCGAAATACGATCTGACCCGGTTCCATTCGCGCAAATCGGCATAGAGGCCGATTCCCGCTACTGCCTCGGCGATGGCGGTCCTGTCTTCGACCGTCAGCGTGGCGGCGGATCGCGTGGTGCTCACGGCCGGCGGACAGGTGGCGGCAAACGTCGCGGCGAAAACTGCCGAGGTCAGGACGACAAACCGGCGGGTGACGAGGCTCATTGTCCCGCCTCCCCTGCACCGCCCAGCGTAGCGCGGAAATGCGCGGCAACGGCGTCGCTCGCCGCCTTCACCGGCACAGCACGGTCGTAGAAGTCGAACTGGGTGACTTTGTCGAGCCACAGCTGCTGCTTCTGCCCGGTCAGCCGCGCGTAAAATTTGCGTGCACCCTGCGGGATGGCAGCCGCCTCGCTGTGCACCATCAGAAAGGGCTGATGCAGGCGCCGAGCAGCCTGGATTGCATCGAATGTCAGCCAGCCGCGCCAGAAGGCCGGATCGGCCTCGTTACGCCAAGCCGGGATCATCCCGCGATCGGCCTCAGTGTAGTAAGGCACTTTGAACATGACCGCGCGCTCGTCGGTCAGGCTGGCGGCGGGCAGGAACGTCTGCTTGCCGGTGCGGCGATACGCAGCCTCGGCCGCATCGCCCGCGGCTTCAAGCCTGGCGACGCCGTCCTTGCCGCCATAGGTCTGCTCGACCACCTCGGCATCATGCAGCCAGGGTGCGACCAAGGCGACCGACTTGATCGCGGCATTTTTAGCGGCGACAGTGACCATGTAGCCGGAGCTGGCGCAAATGCCGAGCCCGCCGATGCGATCCTTGCTGATCTCGGGCCGGGTCGCGAGATAGGCGACCGCCGCTTCGATGTCGGCGGTCTTGGCGCTGGGGTCCTCATACTGGCGCCGGACGCCGCCGCTATCGCCCCAAGCGCGAAAATCGAAGATCAAGGCTGCGAATCCGCGGTCGGCCATCTCGCGGGCGTAGCGGGCCGGCATCTGTTCCTTCACCGTCATCCAGGCGCCGGTCACGACCAGCGCGGACCGAGGTCTCGCCGGGTCCAGATCCTCGGGCAGATAGAGGTCGCCGACGATCTGCTCCCCGTGCGAGGCGAAAGTAACGCGCTCGGCGCGCGGTGCGGCGAACGCATTGGAGGCGAGCGCGACGGCGGTTGCCGCGGCTAGCGTCAGGATTTTCAACATCGCAAGTCTCCTTTGGCTCGGGGCGGGAGCACGGCGGGTTGGGAAGCCGCCGTCTAACGGTCATCCGCCAGTCGGTCGGGCAGTGGCTTCAGCGGGTAGTGCGCCCAGTAGAAGGCGTCCGACTGGTACGTGTCGGTCAAAAAATTCTGTGCCTCGGTGATCTTGCCGTCCTTGATGCGAAACATCAGGGCGTAGAGCTGGTTGATCTCGGGACCTGAGCCGACGTTCGACCAGCCCCGATGGATGTCGACGACGAGGTCGCCCTGCGCCTGGAAGAAGATCGGCTCAGCCTTGAATTTGCCGTCGGCCAAGCCACGGAAGAAGGCGACCACTTCCTCCGGCCCGCGCTTGTCGCCGGCGAGCGGATGATGGCCGGGAATGCGCCAGACGATGTCAGGCGCGAGGAAGGGCCGGACCGCCTCCGGGTTCCCGGTCGCATAAGCAGCGTAATAGTCCTTGATCAGCTGGATGTTGCGGTCTTCCTGCGGACCGCCGTTCGCGAGGGCGACGGATACCGCCAGGAGAACGCCGGCGGCGAGCAAAGCGAGCCTGGTCATCGGTCCTATCTCCTTGCCTTTCGAGCCGCCGGAACGGCGAGGCCCGTTCGTCGGGCCAACATGAGGCTTTTTGCTCACCGGAAAAACCCGTATAATTCGACAAGGCTATTTGGAATATCCTTACAATGCGCCTCGACCAGTTCAGCGGCATCGTCGCCTTCGTGAAGGTGGCGGAGGCTAAGAGCTTCACCCGCGCCGCCGCCGAACTCGGCGTCGCTCCGGCCTCCCTGAGCGAGGCGGTGAAGGGCCTCGAGGGGCGTCTGGGAGTGCGGCTTCTCAACCGCACGACCCGCAGCGTTGGTTTGACCGAAGCCGGCGCCCACTACCTCGACCACGTGCGCCCGGCGGCCGAAGAGATCCGGGCGGCCGGCGCGGCGCTGCGCGAGACGCGCGATCGCCCCGCCGGCACACTACGCCTAAGCCTGCCGTGGATCGCCGCGCCGCTGCTGATCGAGCCGCTGATGGGGCCGTTCATGGACGCGTACCCGGAAGTGCGGCTTAGCCTGATCTTCGACGACAATTTCGTCGATATCGCCGCTCAGGGCTTCGATGCCGGTCTGCGGATCGGCGAGCTTCTCGAGAAAGACATGATCGGCGCGCGTCTGGGCGGGCCGCTGCAGACGGTCGTGTTGGGGAGCCCGGACTATCTGGCGCGCAACGGCACGCCGAAGCGGCCCGCCGACCTCGCCGCCCACCGCTGCATTGCCTTCGCCTTCACCCGCACCCGCACTATCTCGCCTTGGGAGTTCATTGTGGATGGACGCCAGGTCGAGTTCACGCCCGACGCACGTCTGATCGTGAACACGCTTCCGCTCTGCATTACCGCCGCCGCGCGAGGGCTTGGCCTTGCCTTCGCCGTCGAAGGCCTCGCTGCGCCGCTTCTCGCCTCAGGCGCGCTGGTCAAGGTGCTGGAACCTTTCTGTCCCACCTACGAACCGCTACACCTCTATTATCCCAGCCGCCGCCTCGTACCGCCGAAGCTGCGGGCCTTCATCGATTTCGTGCGTGCGAACGCGCACAATTTGCGGATTTGACGCGCCGCCGCGAAAACACATATCGGCGAGCCGGTCCGGCTCACCCCCAGGCGCCGACCATCTGCCTGGTGGCGGCGTTGAGGCGGTTGAAGGCGTTGATCAGGGCAACCTGGACGACCAGAGCGGCAAGCGCCTTCTCGTCGTAATGCCGGGCGGCCTCGTCCCAGATCGCGTCCGGCACCGGGTCGGGCCGGTCGCAAAGCCGGGTTGTTGCCTCGGCAAGCGCAAGAGCCGCGCGTTCGGGGTCGGTGAAGTAAGGCGTCTCTCGCCAGGCGGACACGGTGAAGACGCGCTCATCCTTTTCGCCGGCCTTCTTCAATTCGCGCGCATGCATGTCGATACAGACGCTGCATCCGTTGGCTGGCGCGCAAATGGACGAGCTTGCGCGTCACATAGGGCAGGTCAGCCGTTTCCGTCGACTTGTCCAGCGCAAGCAGCGCCTGCAGCGCGCCGGGAATGAGAAGCACAGGGTTTTTCAGTCTTGCTTGCATGGCGGTCTCCTTCAGACGTGTTTTGGGTGGGTGCGTTCTGCCGAGCCGGATGTCGCTCCGTCTATGCAAAACAATAACTGATTGGTTATGAATTTACGCATAACTCATCAGTTATGAATGTGTCAAGTGAAGAATCGGCAGCAAGCAAACGGCAACGAGCCGTCGCTTTGAACCAATAGTTCCGGCTTTCGCGGCAAGGAGCCCGATGCTAGGGCATGACCAACTCGAATTTGCCGATGGATCGCCCGTGACCGACACCGAACGCCTTCGCCTGCCGCTGATCGAAATCTGCGTCGAAGGCATAGATGGCCTGCTCGCCGCCCAGGCTGCCGGCGCCGACCGGGTCGAGCTCTGCGCCAGTCTCCTCGAGGGCGGCATCACACCGTCGTTTGGCACGGTGCGCGCAGCCCTCGAACTGGCGACGATCCCATTCCACGTCATCGTGCGGCCGCGCGGCGGCGACTTTCTCTACAGTGAAGCCGAGTACCGTTCGATGCTCACCGATGTGCGCGCGCTGAGGGAGCTTGGCGTGGCCGGTGTCGTCGTCGGCTGCCTGAACGCCGACGGTAGCATCGACGAAAAGCGCATGAGCGAATTGGTGCAGGCGGCAGGGTCTTCGAACGTCACCTGCCACCGTGCCTTCGACATGACACGCGATCCGGCCGAAGCGCTGGAAGCGCTGATCCGCAGCGAGGTCGGCCGCGTGCTGACCAGCGGCCAGCGCGACACCGCATTGGAGGGCGTGGCCCTGCTGGCGAACCTCGTCCGGCAGGCCGGTAAGCGCATCATCATTCTCGGCTGCGGCGGGCTCGACCCCGGGAACATCGCCGAGGTGCGGGAAAGAACCGGACTGACCGAAATGCATTTCGCCGCACTCAAGGACGTGCCGAGCGCCATGCGCTACCGCAATCCCCAGGTTGGCATGGGCGGCACCGACCTCGACCGCGAGTACCGCAACACGGTGACCGACGCATCGCTGGTGGCGGCGACGATTGCGGCGGCGAAAGCATGATCCCGAAGGAAGCAAACACGTGACGCAGGCACGCTTGCCGATCGACCGGGTCTCGCCGCAGGACGAGTCCGCCGTCCTCGTCCTCAACAACGAGCACGCGGCCGAGTTGTCGTGGCTTGAGCCAGAACGCCTGTCCTTCCTGCTCGGCGAAGCGTTTTATGCTCGCCGCGTCGGCGCGCTCGAGGCCTTCATCATGACCTTCGACCAGAACGCCCACTACGACAGCCCGAACTTCCTGTGGTTCCGCGAGCGCTATCCGCGCTTCGTCTATGTCGACCGCGTCGTCGTTGCTAGAGAAGCGCGGGGTCGCGGCCATGCCCGACGCCTCTATGAGGATCTGTTCGACCATGCATTGCGTGCCGGCCAGACCATCGTCACTTGCGAGGTGAATGCCGAGCCGCCCAATCCGGCTTCGGATGCCTTTCACGCAGCGCTCGGCTTCGTCGAGGTCGGCGACGCGGTGATCCACAGCGGCAAGAAGGCGGTCCGCTACTATACCAGGCAGATCACCGGCTGAGGCGACAGTCCTACCAATTGCGGTTCAGCCAGGCACGGGCCGGTTTTTCGACGATGTAATAGCTGCACAAAGCGCAAGCGAACGCCCCGGCCAGCATCAGCAGCGGCGCACTGCCTTGTGAATAGACGAATTTGTAGAACGGCTGCTGCCATAGATAGAGCGAATACGACCACAGTCCCAGCGTCGCCATCGGCCAGCAGGACAGGAATCCGGTCAGATAACGTGTGCTGAAATCGAGCGAGTTGACTGCGAGCGCCAACAGCGGCACCGCGACCAGATAGTGGATCGGCGTCGGCACCGAATCGATGAACAGAAGAACCGCACCGGCAGACGCCGCAACCGCGACATGCGGCCCCTTGAACAAGGCAGGCAGGCTGTCGTCGGCCTTGAGCAGGCATATCACCGCCGACAGCAGGATGGAGGCGATGTGCACATCGGTCCGCCAGTAGGTGGTCTCGTAGTCCATACCGAAGACCCAGTACGAAATCGCGCCGTTTGCCATGGCGAGCACCGACAGCGCGCTGAGCAGCATGACGACGCGGGCAAGCCCTGAGACGAAAAAACTGATCAGCGCCAGGATGACATAGGCATGTTCCTCGACGCACAGCGACCAGATATGGTCGAGCGCGCCGGCGCGGCTGACGAGAATCCCGGCATAATTATAGGTGAATGTCAGCGCCGTCAGCGCCGCCTTCCATTTGAAGGGTACGCATCCGGTGAAGATCGCAGACGTGCGTATCCGGCGGCCATGAGCACCTGAGCACAGCGGTGCTGGGGTCAA
>NZ_JBVVQU010000087.1:0-17680 GCF_055811555.1 Mesorhizobium sp. WSM4813 | reverse complement strand
CTTGACCCCAGCACCGCTGTGCTCAGGTGCTCATGGCCGCCGGATACGCACGTCTGCGATCTTCACCGGATGCGTACCGCTTCGGCAGCATTTTGCTCGGCGAATCTTTCGCCGAGGTTGACCCACCAGACGCTCATCAAAAAACTCCGTGGTGATTTCGAGGGTACCTACTGGCCTACGGCGCTTAGCTTATTCTTCTTCACACTCACAGCTCGTCCTTCTTCAAGAGGCTGCAGAGACCGGTTGTTCGGCGATCTGTCGTCAAACATAAACGCTGGTTTATGCTTGAATGGCGCCCACAATCGATGCCCTCCGAGGGCAGAGGTCACAGGTTCGAATCCTGTCGGCAGCTCCTGTGCGCATCGGTCTCGTTCGTCGAGCCGATCGATCGCGACGAATTCACCCAAAGCGCGCATAGGTCCCGCAAATTGAACGCGGCGGGCAAGCACCTTGATGTGTCATCGGTGATTTTCGGCGAGAGTGATTGTGGTTCTACATCCCATGAGCCGCCATCGTGGCATGGATCCACGCGTTGTACGAGGACACTCGGGAATATACTCCGTATTTTAGCTTTCTAGCGCACCCTTCGCCGATCGAAACGACGCCGACCAGAACATGCACTTGATCAGGGGTCATCCAAACCAATGGCCCGCCGCTGTCGCCCTGACAAGCGTCGACGCGGCCGTCTGGAAAGCCGGCGCAAATCATGCTGTTTGAGATCATCCCGTTATACGATTGTGGCGCGTTGCACACCGCCGGATCCGTGTAATTGACTTTCGCTATCAGCAAATCGTTGGTCGGGTCCCCGCCCTCCCTTGTTGCGCCCCAGCCGGTCACCGTCAGTCCCTCGCCAACTGGGATCGCGAGCGACGGAGAAGCCATAGGGATCACTTCGCCATTTGGCGGTGACTTCAGCTTTACGACGGCAATATCGTTTTCATGCGTTCCGGGATTATATCCCTCATGAACGATGATGAGATCCGCGCCGATCCCATGACCCGCCCTCCATTCCGGCCTAAAGTCTGTCGCGCCGGCTACCGCTACTGCCTTGCTCTTTTTGGGATTATCGCCGAAACAGTGAGCAGCGGTGAGCACCCATTTCTGAGCAATAATAGACCCACCGCAGAGGTAGGAAAACCCGTCCTCCTGCTCCACGATCAATGCTACCTGCCAAGGATTATCCTTGATGGTAGTGTGCTTTCCGCCCACTATGCGGTCGCCGCCGAGCTTGATGGCCTCCTGCGCTGCTGCTTGTGTCAGGAAGGAAAGGCTAAGCGAAACCAGCGTTACTGACAGAAAGCTTCTTCGCGGGCTCGTCATTTGAAGCTCCTTGGATCGATTAATGTAGCTTCGCCAGTGCCTCGCTCGGCACGTATCCGAGTTTGACGCCGCCCCGGGCGATAATTGAGTAGTCGCCGACGATCTTCACGACCCGTACGGCTGTATAGCTTGGCAGAGTCTGCACGCCTGAAGCGTCGTCTGCGGCTTGTTCGCGCACGCGTTCGGTGCGCATCAGCACGTGGGTCGGCGTCTTGAGGATAGTTTCGTCGCTTTCCACCGCCGCAATGCGAACGCCAAGCGGGAAATCGTCGCCGAGCCTCACGTGGGGCTGCTGTCGCTCGCCCCAGACCTGCTGGCTGATCTTAGGGACATGATCGGAGGCATAATTGGCGACTTGATGGAGTGTCACTTCGTCGCCGTCATCGGCCCCGGTTTTCGTCAGAGCGGCAAGAATGACCCCGGTGAGCAGACCATGTCCCTCGTAGCCCTCATGGGCGGCGTCGCTCGCCGCCGTGATGACGCTGCGCCCGAGCGCATGCTGCAACCGGTCGATCGCCGTCTCTTGCTCCACGCCCCGGGCCGCCGACGCGCTCTCGCAAGTGTCGAGGATCAGAATGCTCTTCTGCGCTGGAATCTTGGCCAGCCACTTCTGAAGCATGTCCTGGCTGACCGCCGCGTTCTCGATCTTCCGGCCGCCCTCGAAGGTCAGGTCCTGCGGCAGAAAATAGTAAACGCCTGCGATGCTGCGGCCATGCCCGGCGATGTAGAGCACAAACACGTCGGCAGGCTTGACTTCGCCTGCAATGCTATCGATCGCCGTCTCGATCCCCTTCGCTGTCGCGGCCCCTTCCAGAACGGGGGGGACAACCTTCGATTCGGCGTAGAGCGGCTTGGCGACCTCGCGAAGCCGGTCGCCGATGGCTATGGCGTCGGCGGCGGCGTATTGCAAGTTCCAGTCGGTCCTGACGTAGTTGCTCACCCCCACGGCGACGACGAACATGCGCGGGCGTTCAGTCGACTTCGTCTCGCCGAACTTGTCGATCTCCACCCGATAGGGCAGCGAGGCGAGCAGCCCCTTGCCGTTATAGGCGGTGATCTCGACGACGTTCCTGCGTGTCGGATCGACCTGCAACGTTTGCGACACGATCCGGTAGCCGTCGCCGGCCGTCGTCTGCGCGCTCGCAGTCTGGACCGCGCCCTGCGTCACGCCGTTGACCCGCCACACCAGCTCCTCGCCGATGCCGCCGCCCGTATCGGTCAGCCGCACCGAGACCTTGGCGGCGTCGCCGATGAGTTCTGTCTTGGCTTGCTCAGCGATCTGTGGCGCGGAACCCGAGTCGAGGATCGTCGCCAGGTTGAGCTTCGACGCCCCATCCTTGTACTTGCCTTCCGGATCGCCCTTGAGCGCCTCCTGGACAAGGTCCGGGCGATAAAGGCTATCGTACACCTGCGACACCGAGTAAACGTCGAGGCCCCGGACAACACTCACGAGATTTGCGCTCGCAGCGGGGCTCGATGCGGCGAAAAAGCCTCCCGGTGTGATGACGAGCCAGTCACTACCGGAAGAGAATGAACGAACTAATTCCGAACCAGTTCTCGCGTCGGTGCCAATGAACGTTGCAAGCGGTTCAGCTGAGTCGCTTCTCCAGACTGTCACCGCACCATCTGCGCGACCAGACAAAATACGGGTACCGTCTAAAGAAAATTCGATCGAGTTGACAGAGCCGGGTTGCCCCGAAAACTTTCGCACCTCGTGCCCATCCTCAGCGTCGAAGAGCACAAGCGCTCCATTTCTACCAGCCGCTAGCACAGAGCGTCCATCAGGCGAGACTCGACATTGATAAATGTTAGTTGGAAAACTCGCAAACCACTGTCGTTTGGCCCGCCCGCCTAATTCCCACAGCGCAATGTCGTGATCAAACGTGGTACCAACCACAAGTGTCTGGTTGCCTGGTCCAAATGACAAGCAATTGACTGAGTCAGAGGGCCCACCTTGGTTTACGGGGATTGTTTGTATCAGCCGCTTGTTTCTTACCTCCCAGACCTCAATCTCATCAGATACGGCGATCGCTAAATTTTCTCCGTCTGAAGATAAGGTAAGTGCCGGTTGGTGGATGGCAAGAAGCAAATTCGAAGGCGAGCCCAGAATGATGGTTTGTATTTGACGTCCCGACTTAACTTCCCATATCTTGACTTGTAGATTCAAAGTCACCGCGGCAATAATGCGCCCGTCGGCAGACAATGCAACTGAGACGATCTGTTCGTCGGCTCCCGAAAACGCATTCAACTCTTTTCCATTGCGAAGATCCCATTGCTTCAGCGTAGTATCATTGCTGCTGAAGAACATCGATCGGCCATCCGGAGACAGCCAAAGCCGAGTTTTCTTCGTCCATGGGCCTATAATTTCGCGGGTCACTTGCCCGGTCCCCGCATCCCATAGCCGGACTTCATTGGACGAATTTATAGCGACGAAAGCGGAAGCATCTGGTGAGAATGAAACCGAAGTCACACTACTGGTGAACCCGGTAAACGCGCGAAGCTCTTTACCACTATCGGCATCCCAGAGCTTCAGACCGTTCTTGTTGTCACGCGCAACTAGGGTCCGGCCATCAGGCGAAAAGACCGCATTTGCTTCTAAATACGATTGAGGAAATGTCCGTATCTCTTCACCGCTGTCGATCTGAAACAACCGTGTGTCACCATACCCCCGCAGAAGTAGGGTATGGTCGTCGGGTGATATTTCTGCGGATAACACTGTACTTCCATGTCCATCAAACGTCTTAAGTGCGCGCCCATTCTCAGCGTCCCAAAGCTGCGCGGTTTTGTCTTCGCTTCCCGACGCGATAAATTTTCCGTCTCCTGAAAATGCGATCGAGACCACACTTGCAGAATGCCCCGAAAACGATCGCAATTCACGCTCGTTCCTAATATCCCAAAGGACCAACTTGTTGTCTGTAGCACCTGAAATAATGCCGCGTCCATCCGGCGAGAATACTACCGAACGGCGAGATGTACCCCGACCATTGAACACCCGAAGTATCCGCTCGGTCTCAAGGTCCCAAAGAATGACGTCCTCCCCGCCGTATTCAGCCAAGATGGTTTTGCCATCCGGTGAAAAAGCCAACCAACCGGCTCCTTCGGAGTTTTTAAATCCCGTTCGTAATTTGCTGCCGGTTTGCATATCCCAGAGCTGAATAGAACCATCACCACAGCTCAGTGCCGCTATGCGTCCGTCCGGCTTGAAGGCTGCCGCGGCGTGCTTGCACGCATCGGTTAGCTTGAAAATGTCATGGCCGTCTTCAGCATCCCAAAGAACGGTTACATCGTAACCGGTGGAAAGAACGGAGCGCCCATCGGGGGCGAAGGCTGCGGCGTCGACTACAGCGCGCAGTGGGCGGCCGGTAGCAACTGACCAAAACGACAGATGGAAGTATTCGCCGACCGAGAACACGATACGACCCGACGGAGAAAAGCCCACCGAAGTTGCAGGACCATTGGGCTCAGTCAAAGTGCGAAGCTGCCGTCCACTCTCGACATCCCAAATTGTGAGCGTGTCGTCATCGCCAATAGAAGCTAAGGTCCCACTATCGGGTGAAATCGCCGCAGCCGTTACCTTGTCCCCACGCTCAAGCTGAGGAGTTATCTCAATGTCGCTAGCGTCTCGCGCCGTAGCAAACCCAGCATCCAGGATCAAAACGCCCAGAAGGATACCAACAATGAGCCATAGATAAGGGCTCCTAGTCATTGCTGCCTTCGTCGACTTTTCGATTTGCAGGCGGCGGAATGCTACCAGGTTCATTTAAATAACTCCTCCTTCCTGCGAGTCCAACCGGCGCCATCGGCTAGAGTAGACCAAGATTTACGCCGTTCTTCAATCAGAGAGAGAAAGATCTACGGTGCTGAATCCGGGCGTTTCTGCGTTAAGTGTCTGTCAAGTCCAAGCGTTCGGTCCTCCTCGTACGGTTTATTTATTACTGCCGTCTCGGATGTTCCCCGAGAATCCAACTTCGGTGAGCTTGCAGCCTCTCAGATATCGGTAAAAGCGGCTTGGCGTCATTCCGTGTGGGGTGTCGAGACCCTCTAGACCGGCGCATCACTCTTCCCGCCTTGGTCGGGCCTGTTCCCTTCGCTGACCTGCAGGCGGTGATCGGCAAGGCAGAAAAGGCGCTGGAGTGGTGCATCCCCGAAGAGGTTAACGGGTGCGCGGGCAAGCATCCTCCAGATCGGCCCGCGAAGGCTTGCCTTCACCCCAGAGACCTTCATCCTCTCTTTCTCGCTGCCAAACTTCTATTTCCACGCCGTCACCGCATACGACATCCTGCGCTCGCGAGGCGTGCCGCTCGGGAAGAGCGATTACGAGGGTCGGCTGCGCACCAGATCTAAGGCCTCCAACGAAGGGCCGTTACCACTCCACCATCAGCGACCGTTTGCCTATTTATGGGTTCACAACCTAGAACTTTCTCTACATCGGCGGGAGGGCCTCGTCGGTCGTGACCTTGCCAATCCCTTGGATCCGTTTCTGCAGCCCTTCTTGTAATTTACCGGGATCAGTCGGCCTTTCCGTCCTTAGAATTAGCGCATCTGACCCAATAGGCGAGACGCCTATCTGACCAGAATTTAGGGATCCCGAAAGTTCTGGAAGCGATTTTTGTAGTTCAGATGATTTCTCTACGGCATCCCCCCCGGGAATTTCAACCACGAACCTGGTAGTGGATGTTCGACTTGGGTTGGCTGATCGATCGGGCGGCGCGCTAGCTGGATCAACTTTTTTTGGATTCGCTGGGGACATCACGTCGTATGCCTGCGCTAGCTCAATGGCGGGTATATTTTTGCCACTCACGGGTTCCTTCACTGGTACACCGGAATTCCGCAGCGTTCCCAGAATCCCATCCGGGGATGCAGATGGAAACGCCGAAGCCAAAATGGCATAGGCTCCAGATGCGACAGGTGCAGCCATCGAGGTTCCAGAATGGACTTCATAACCCCCTCCGGGCACTGACGAGCGTACATCTACTCCGAACGTAAGCAGCGAGATAAGAGTTGCTCCCGACCGGTTCGTGAACTTCGCGAGCGACCAGTCTGCAGCCGCTGCACCAGGATCGTCGAGCGCGCCGACGCTCACCGCCTCACTAATACAAGCAGGAAAATTCACCCCATCTATATATCCTTGGTTACCAGAAGCGACGAATACTGTGACACCACTGTTGCGTAAATCCGATATCTCCTTTGTGTAGATAGGATTGTGGTCATCGCAACTGTTAGCGAAATGGCCATCCCCCAGGCTCAGATTAACCGCAACTATTCGCGGGCCCTGTCCAGTCGAAATATAATTTAATACTTGGGCCCGTATAAACTGAAATGCTCGTATTTGCGACGAAGTAAATGAAAGCGCACAGGGAGCAGCAAGTGCTGGGCAATCCTCCGGACGGTCAAAGCGGCTGTACACTTGGATTGAAAGGAAGTCCGCACCTGCAGCCACCCCGGTGACTTTTTCGGCCCCATCTTTCATCATGCGTCCAACCGCGATTCCAGCAACGTGAGTCCCGTGCTTGCATCCTACTATGGCGACAGGACAATTTATTCCTGCACCGTCGGAAGTATCTGCCCAATCCCCATTGCCCACATCAGCCCCTTTGGGGCACAGAGAAACAGAATGGGCAGTTGGGTCGGTAACTGAAAAGCATGCCTCCCCTTCAAGCTTGCCTGTGAGCATAGGGTGCGTTGCGTCGACTCCCGTGTCCAATATCGCAACAGCCACACCATTGCCTGAAAGGCCTTTCGACCAAAGCTTGCTTGTGCCAATTGCGGCCGCTCCGTCATCAATTGTCGGAGGCAAGATCTCATCACGGGCAATGAATGCTATGCGTGGATCTTGACCTATCGTGTCGAGAAACTGGGAGTTGGCACGAGCAACAACCAGTTCATCATTTAACGGAGTGAGACTCGCTTCTAGGGCTACTTTCGCTGTTAGAGTACTTGACATGTACGCAACAGCCGAAGCAGGCTGTCCATTGTTGGGTCGCCGCATCCCAATTATTACGCGCGAGCTTCCCTTGTCGCGGATATCTTGGATAACCCGATCATCGATCCTAGGTTTATCACCAGCGCGCGCGGAGAAAGTCAGTCCAACGCTAACGCAAAATAAAATCAGATATCGCATCGCTACAACCTATTCGAAGTTAAGTATTCCTGAATTTTCGAATACTGATCAAACAGAGATAATGACTTCGCATTTATCAGACTTTACTATACCTCACCGAGGGCCAGGGCGTCGGCGATACGTTCCGATATTGGAAATCCAAGCGCTTGCTCGAGCCACATCCACTGGCCCACCGGGTTCACCTCAAGAAAGAAATAGTTGTCATCTTTGTCTACAATAAAATCATACGCACCGTAAATCAACCCAAATTCCCTATGAAGCACAAGAACTTGGGATTCGATTTTGCTTTCCAGCGTATACTCGCTGTATAAATCTCTATTATAAATGTCTTCTCTCCAATCAACTCTCGCCTTTGTAGAATACCCGGACTCTATCCTTGCAGCATAAACGTGGTTGCCAACAATTGTTATGCGTAATTCAAATGACTTCGCTTTAAACTCTTGAAATATTCCAGGTACAGCTTTTACAAGTGCTCTTTTGTCACCTAAAGTTTCGGCGTCGATAATTGTGCTGTAAGCTAACATTCCGTCTGGGCTCATATATGGCGTAAGTGTCTTGAAGATAGCACTAGTACTGCGCGTATTATTTAGAAATTCACTTATTTCATCAAAGTTGTTAGAAATCAGTGTTGAGGGGACCTTGAAACCAATTGCCTCAGCCAATTTCAACTGTAGAAGCTTGTTGCCGGCCAGTTGATCTGATTTTCGATCGTTGATTTGAAATTTGGAAGATAGCTCAAGCGCCAAATAGTCCCAGATTTGAATCCATTCGCGATGTATGAAATAGTAATTGTATAGCTCAGATACTGACTCTTGCGGCACCAAATAGCGCGGCTTCAATCGCCACCAAACCGATCTAATATTATTTAAATCAAATCGGCTACCTTCAACGTCGAGGATAACGTGGTTTGATACAGCAACTCGCATTCCATCGGAACGAGTGTCAAAGGTATCAAATACAAAGAAGTCGCGTCCGCGCTTGACCAAGCAGTCAGTCACCGACGCGACGTGAGGATCATCCCGTTGTCCAACGATAAGGATCACGCTTCAACCTCATGTTAGTCGACGGTGCAATCGGCGTCAGTAGCCCCGCTGTTATAAGTTCCACTGACGGAGCAGCTCCAATTTGGGGCAGCCAATTCCGCAGGCGGAGCCGCTCTCGTTGCCGTTTCCGCGGCGAGTGGCTTGATAGTGATAGTTGTCTCTTTGGTCACATCAGGAACCATAACAATCACGCGTGTATCCGCCCGCGCCGCATTGCCGCTGAATAAAACAGCAGCCAGCACTGCGGTGCCGACTACCGTACTAGTCGCCCCATAGGAACCATACGACATCTTATTTTCCCTTTCTTACCGAGCACGTCCGAGAATAGACGTATAGTAATCAAAAGCACAAAGGAGCTTGAATGACAATAGATAAAAGGACAGAATGAGATATGATCAAGATATCTGAGCATAGGCGACAATAGTCGTATCTAGCAGAAACAACGATGGCGAATGCCAGTCGATGCAGTCTGCCTCTGGAACAACGCCGCTAAATATGCAGCCTCCAGTCCTCCGCAACTCCCAAATAAAAGGCGTAGACCCCTGACTTAGTGGACCAACTTACGGTTGGGCCTTGAGGCGCACTTCATCAAAGATTTGATAGGCCATTGGCTTGATCAATCCAGTCAGTCACCCAGGATCATCCCGTCGTCCAGCGATAAGGGTACGCTCCAACCTTATGTTAGTCGACGGCGCAATCCACGTCATTACTCAACGTTACAGTGGCCATGCAGCTCCAATTTGGGGCAGCCAATTCCGCAGGCGGAGCCGCTCTCGTTGCCGTTTCCGCGGCGAGTGGCTTGATAGTGATAGTTGTCTCTTTGGTCACATCAGGAACCATAACAATCACGCGTGTATCCGCCCGCGCCGCATTGCCGCTGAATAAAACAGCAGCCAGCACTGCGGTGCCGACTACCGTACTAGTCGCCCCATAGGAACCATACGACATCTTATTTTTCTCGTCATGAGAAGGTCCGAGAACAGAGCTAAAGTGACTATACACCCAAACGAGAGTGAGCGACAATGGGTAAAGGTATTGAGTGAGGAATATTATAAAGGTAGTTTCTTGCTAAGGCGACAATAGTTTACCGCGTGATCGTGTAAGAAACAACGATAGCGAATTCCAGTGGATGCAGTCGGCCTCTGGAACAACGCCGGTAAATATGCAGGCTCCAGCCCTCCACAACTCCAAAATCAAAGGCGTAGACCCATGACTTAGTGGACCGACTTACGCTTGGTCCTTGAGGCGCACTCAAGATTTGATACGCCGCTCCCTCCCTAGTTTGATGCCCGATCGGAATATCCCATTTATCCGCGCCAACGACACCTCGCCCGTTTGCCAGTTTCTGATTCACTCTCGGCAGCGATTTGGCGAGGATGAAGGATGCGGGGACGGGCGGCTCTTGAGGCAATTGACGAGCGCTGTGCGTTGCTCAGCAAGCCGGCGACCCAGTGAAGAAGCTGAACGTCGTTGTGCCGTGGGAGATGTTCCGCAAGGCATTAGCCAGGGCGTTGAAGCGCTCGGACGGTTCGTAAGGAAGGCCGCCCACCCCATTACGCGGTGATGATGTCTTGGTGATGCAGGTGCTGTACAGCCTGTCGGACGAACGGGGGGATTTCAGATCCAGGACCGGCTCCTTTCATGGGGTTTCTGGGCCTTGGGTTGGGCTACACGATTCCGGACGCTAGGACGATCTGACTGTTCGCGAGCACCCCTCTTCATCCATCGGCATCGCTAGGGCGACCATAAAGATCGGCGCGGCCAATCTCGCTCACAACATCACCCGGTATGTCTGGCAGGAAAAACGCACGAGGGCGCATATCGACCGGCCTGCCAAGAACCGCCTACCAAATCGGCCTTTCCGTCACATAACCGCGCCAGTCGACTTCCGAAATCGACCTTCAAGTCAAACATGACGGTTCTTACAGGCGTCCGACTGCTCTTGAGACAATCGGGGCCACCTTGGTTTGTGGTGACGCTGATGCAATTCGGAAGCGCAGAAGTATTGCGTCAAATGTTTCTGGCACCACCTTGCGCGCACCAATGCTGCCACATCGTGCGAAAGGCAGTTTCCATTTTTCGGGCGAAGGCAGTTTGGTCACACAGCGGCGAAGAAAGTATCTTGGGGCGCAACTCTTGGCGTAGCTCGTCCAACCTTCGGAAATTTCCGGCTAGCGCGCAGGCGGTTTCCACATATTCTTCCACTGAGTTTGCAATCAAATCCCTTAAGCCGATTTGGGTAAGGAGGCTTGCGCCAACTCGGCCAGCGTGACAATGACCACGTAATGTTATCACAGGGACGCCCATCCATAGTGCCTCACAAGTGGTGGTAGTGCCGTTATAGGGAAAGGGGTCAAGTGCAATATCGACGATTTGGTAACGTTTCAAGTGGTGGAAAGTATCGAGCTCCCACGGCAATAACTCCACACGTTCATTTCGGACGCCGCAGTCACTCAAGCTTGCCAAGAATACCGCGCGAGCAGCGCCGTCTGCGAACGATCGCCCCTTCAGTAAGAGGCGGGACTGAGGTAATCGCAAAAGCAATTTGGCCCAAGCTTTTATAGTAGCCATAGATATCTTGGCAGGATTGTTGAACGATCCAAATGTCACTCCATCGGGCCGGGCAGAAGATCGGAATCCCGGCATTGGACCCTCCCTAATACCGTAACAAACAAAACCGTTCTCCAAGCGCACTAGCACCTCAGAGTTAAGACCATTACCTTCCTCAAAAGGGTCAGTCACCGAATCAACTATACGATAGTCTATGGTTTTTAGGCCTGTGGTATTGGGGTAGCCTAACCACGTTACCTGGACTGGCGCTGGCTTACGCGCAAAGACTAACAGCCGATTGTTTGCCGAATGACCCGCAAGATCAACTAGGATATCAATACAATCAGTTTGAACATGTTCGGCTAATATTTCATCTGAAAGTCCAGTGGCAACAGTCCAATGGTCGGCGAGGCCCTGCAAACGCGTTGTAACACAATCGGGTTGCTTTACGTCCGAATAGCAAAAAACCTCCACCTGTTGCCGATCATGAGCTGCAAGCAGCGGTTCGAGAAAATATGCGACCGAATGTTGCCGGAAGTCCGGGGACACATAGCCAATCTTTAATCGGCGCAATGGATCGCAACTATTGGTTCTTTTGATACGCACCGCTTCTCGTCGACCGTAACGCGCATCCCATTCTTGATGAAGCGTATATAGACCCTCGGCCGTTGTATATTCATCATAATTCAAGCAAAGTAACATGTTAGAGAAGGCAACGTGGTAGTGGGGCTTAAATTGAACGGCTTGGCGATATGCGGAAGCCGCCTCAATAAGTTTCGCTTTCTCAACCAATGCGTTGCCTAGATTGCAGTAGGCCTCAGCATAATCGGGCTTAAGCCGAATGGCTTGGCGATACGCTCCTACTGCCTCTTCGATCATTCCTTGCGCAGCCAACGCATTGCCCAGATTAGAATACGCTTCTGGATATTTAGAATTGAGCCGAATGGCTTGGCGATATGCGGCTTCAGCCTCTATAACCTCACCCTGGATCATTAGCACGCTACCAATGCCGCTGTGAGCTCTCGCCGAGTCGGGGTGGAAGCGAATTGCCTGTCGAAACGCGGCAAGCGCCTTCTCGAGCTTGCCTTGTGCCATCATCAGGTGTGCAAGGTTGAAATGACCTTGTGCTAGGTTTGGCTGTATTGCCAACGCTTCTAGATAACATTCCTCGGCTTCGTCGAGACGCCCTGCTTCGTGGTGTTGGACACCGGTCGCTAGCAGTTGAATAGTCGATGAAATTTCCTTGCTGCTCATAGGTGCGGCACCAGTTCAGATTTCATTCTTCGGCCCTTCGTCGCGGAACTTTGCCATGTCCTGTGCGAGATACAGACCCGACCCGGCCGAGCCCACCTTGCGAGAAGATCCACCTTCACAACGCCTTCATTGACGAGCTCGAGTTTGGCTAAGACGTGTGGACAAATCTTCCGTGCGAGTTGGTTATGGCCGGGTAAGAAATCCACTCCCAGAAAGCGCGCATATGCGACACCAATTCTTGTGGCTAGGATTGTTGAGTAAGCTCGCAAGACTTTTAGGCTCGCCCGTTCGTCATGTACATTTTGCAAGCTCCTGAAACGCTGCGGCCAGCTGAGTTCTATTTACACAGGCACGCCGTTCCATTTGAGTTGGTATCCGTTTGACACGAACCCGACGTACAAGTACCGTCTGAACAATTTAGGCCGGCTCTGTTTGTACAATCACTATTTTGCGCGCTCTTTATCCATCTATCAAGTCGATATTTGTCCGTCATGCCGCTTTCAATAAGCATTTTCTTAAGTAGCGCAACATCATCAATCGATGTACTAAATATTATTGCCCGTCCGCCACCCAATTTCCACGTGGGCCGACATTTGTCGCCGTAAAGCAGCGAGCGGTCGATTGTGTTACCAGAAGTGTTAACGTATTCTGTAGCATTACTAACTGTTTCACTTAGAGACAGTATGCAGAGCACACCAAAAATTAATTGCATGAAGCGCATTACAACCTCCCACTTTTCGGTAGACATGCATTTGCGAAGCATAAAATATCAGAATTTCATTATTTTGAAAGATGTTTAACTCGCGTATCCGGCATCTGTGAGGAAGGCCGACCTACCGTAGAACTTTCACCTCCAGTGACTCGAGCCTCTACGTTTTGAGGCGCATCACGATTTTGGCGGCTATGGCTATGGAGTGCTATTTGCTCAGGCCATGAAACGCCACGCCGATAGGTGTAGTCTGTCTCGCTTATGGCGGCGGCCGTGCTGATGTGGCGCGCTTGCCTGGTCGTTTTGACTTAGCCGAACATCGCGGTGCGGAGTTGGCGCGGTGGCTCGATGCGCAGCAGCATGCGCTCGCTGTCGACGTCGGCGACCTTCAGCGTCGACACCTCTACGACGCGTAAGCCCGCGCCATAGGCGACCGAGAGCGCGGCCTGGTGCTTGAGGCAGGTGGTGGCGTTGAGGAGACGGGCAACCTCGTCTCGGCTCAGGACCAACGGCAGCTTGCGCGGATGCGACAGGCGAACCAGCCTGCGCGCCAGGTCCGGGCGTCGAGCGTGTGGGTGAAGAAGAAGCGCGGCGTAGTTGCGCTGCGTTTCCTGGCCGAACCGGCGCATGGTCATGTCGTCAATCAACCGTTGGCGCAGTGGACTGATCGGCCGGTTCCAGGTCGGGCAGCAGGATGACGGCGTTCCCGTGCCGACCATGAACAGCATTGTGTCGGCTGCTCCTCCCCTGCTTACCGACGCTCAATGCCAGCGCGGCAACCAGATCGTGACCTCTACCTCACCGCGCCCGCCCATCCCGCAGCGGGTTCGTTCCCCGGCCTCATTGCGGTCATCCGCGAGTATGCATCTGGCTGACTGGTATTGGCGGCGTTTAGCGGACCTTTTGGGCCTCGATCATGCCGACCTGTCCGCTTTGCGCCGCCAACAGCGGACATTGCATCGTTGCTGCAACTGGTGCTCCGAAAACCAGTGAGCGCGACGATAGATCACTTAACTGACATTGCATTTTTCCTTATCTCTGATGGCGGCGTACCAATACGTTCGATCACTGCCATTACGCTGCGATCAGTTCTTATCTGCAATCCCCTTGATGTACTCAATCGGATACGGTGCGAAAATGCGGCTTGGCATGTTCAGGCCAATTGCCGCGCCGATTTCCGCCGCGAAGGTGGTGCAGTCGCTGAAACCTAGCATGTAGTTCCCGGACGACTTCCATTTTTCGAATACTGTCCTCGCCTTCTCGTAAGTATCCGAGTTCACCGATACGATGAGCACATACTCCGGCTTCTCCCTGGAGTCGTCGAATATCTGCCCCGGCGATAACCCGAAGACCGCTTCGTATTTGGACGTGTCGGGTTGCGGATAGAAACCTACGACCTGCTGGGTGGTCATGTTCGCTGCGCTGTCACCCTTGTTCCAGACTACGAAGGCGTGGCCGAGCTCGCCGCCCTGCGCAGCAAGCGATACCGCGTATTCTGTGCTCTCGGAGCGGACCTTTTTGTCAATGTATTTCTTTTCAGCAGCAACGGATGGTGCTGTGGAAACAGCAATCAGCAGCCCTGCAATCGTTACAGTAAAACAACGCATGTGTGCCTCCGGTGATCCCGTATTTTTAAAGTCCGCCTCAGAATGAGATTCTTTCTAACGTCGTCGCATCCGCATTATGTCCGGTCTGTTGGCTCTCGTAGGTCTTGTATCTGCAAGCGCAGCAGTGGCTGTTTTCTGGATTCGATCGCGAGCGGCGGCGTTCTTGTCCTGCCGCGCAAGAATTGCTGTCTGCGGGGGTCGACAACGCTGACACAGGCAAGCGGGTCACGCGCGCCTTCTGGCTGCGAGGCGAGGCAGGCGACGACTGCGCCGCCCGTTCCTTTACTTGCTGGGCCGCGCATGCGGCAAGCTTAACGGTCTCGCCCGCGCTTTCTTGAGCGCATAGAACGGTCTCCAGGGCCGCATTGCGGTTGGGGAACCCGCGCACGAGGCAGCGGGCCACATCCGCACCCGTCGATGTCTGTACGCACGCGACTGACTCGGCAACGCGTGTGGCTTCCGCGGGTAGATCCCCGCACTTTGAGAGCGCTTGCATGGGGTCACCGCCAGCAGCGAGCAGGCACGAGGCTAGCTTCTGCGAACTTTCCGGCAAGAGCTCCGAGCTGCAAGCGCCGAAGGCGGCGGCCGCGTCTCCGGGGTGACTATTAACGCATTGCAGCAGGGCGTGAACCTTTTGCAAATCCTTGTCGTCCTTGGTCAGGCACTCGATCATTCCGCCCGCCGCGGAGGGATCGCTGACGCAAGCAGCGACCGAAGAGCAGCGGTTCCGCCAAGGCTTCCCTGGAGACAGGCGGCGACAGCGGCCGTGTCGCCTGCCGCGTACTTCAGGCAAGCCGCCTGATCGATGACGGCCCGGCCACCGGGCATCGCGTCGATCGCACATTCGCGAAGCCCCTCTACTCTCCGCGACACAGCGCGCCCGGACATCGCCCACCCGCGCCACAGCCGGAAGGCATTTCCTTCGAAATCGCTTTCGCAACGCTGAAGTTCGAGCATCTTGCCGATCGAAGCCTGTTGCTCGGGCGGCAAGCATGCCGCCGCTCCCTCGAGGGTGCTGCCCTTGGTGCGGAGACACTCGAGGGTCTGCGCGCTTACCCCGAGACCCGACGCTAGCGCCGAGTCGCGAAGGCAGGCGGCAACATCCTCGGGCGCGCCCCGCTTCATGCAGTCCAAAGCGGCGTTCTGGCTCGGCGTGAACAGCTTGGACAAGGCGCACTGCTGAAGTTCGGCGGCATTGCCCTGTGCTTCGCCAAGCATTCGTCGAGAATCGGGTTACCGACCTTCAGGTAGTTGGATTCCTCAAGGATGAGTTTGGTCGCCACATCCCATCCGTGCTCGGCCAGGATGAGGGCCCCTTCGGTCGTGTCCGGAATCGCAACGCAATCGTCGCTGATGGCAAGTTTCGGCACGTTCGGATCGGCATTGGTAATGCTCTGGCCGATGCAGGTATGGAGAGCCTGGGGAGTGATCCACGCCCCGGCGCAGGCGCGCATGGCCCCCATGGTCACGCTCCCGTCGCGAAAACATGACTCCACGAGGTCGCGGAATTGCGCCCGCGCTTTCGCGATCCTTCGATCGTCAAGACGCCAGGGCAGAGCTTCGGAAGCGGGAAGGTGTACGACCGTGGCGTTTTCAACGATACCGAGCCGTCGGGCCAGGAGGACCGCCTGTTGCGCCTCTTGCTCGGAGGAATGCGCGGCGAGGGCTACTCGCCACGTTTCCCCGGCGATACGGGGTGGGAATACGCCGATCGGGATACCGGGAAAGATATCAAGCAGCTTTCCTGAGGCCGCCTCGGCATCCTCCTGGGTGCTCCAGTCGGACAGGAAGACGAAGGACGATCCGGATGGATCGGAAGGCGACCTCGGAGGCTCGAGGAGAGAGGCATATTCCTCTAATGCGACGAACCTTGGCTGGACGTCATAAATTCTTGGAACACCATCCGCCGGAGTGGGCATGCGCCAGGCGAAAGCGTCTCTTTGGAGCCCCGAGCGCCGGGCGTAGGATGCCTGTACGCGGGCGTCACCCAAAGGTGCATAAGATGCCGTCGCGACTATCCAGTATTTGCTGCGGCCGTAGGGCGGAAAGACGCCTGCGACGATTCCCATGTCGCGTTTGCGGATATCGGCGAGGTGGCGCATAGCGCCCTTCTCGGTTTTGAACGAACCCACGATCGAGAAGTAAGCGTTCATCGCATCGAGAAGAGGCGGTCGAACGTGCAGGCTTTGCGGAGGAGCTTGTTTTGATGCATCAAGTGGAGACTGTGCACTGCCGTCTTCCGTCCCGGCAAGAAACAAAACGATCCAAACGAGATAAGGAAAGAAGCAACGCAATATCAAGGCCGCCATGGTTCCTCCCCACTGGCCAATTGACAAACTTCAACCCATGCATATTTGACGATAAATATACACTAAGACCAAATCGGTCACAATAAGAATAGTACCTAATCCGATCTTAACGTGACTGTTGGGGTTGGCCAAAATCACTCCCCTGCCGCTTGTTGGTTATGCCGACTCACAAGCCAGTTTGCTGATCCCACTAACGACCGCTCAAAGTCAATAAAGCGGAAGACACAAAATACCACAACGCGCCGATCCAGAGCTACACGCTGCTGCAGGAAACCGCTTAATGGACGATCGCTACGGCCGGCATGTCGACAATTACGGCTGCGTACCCTGGCCAGGAAGGCAGCCGCTAAAATGGTTTGTCGATCCCGCTCGGCCCGATGGCCGCACTTGGCGGCCTCGTGAACTGATATCGAGGCTCCGTTTAATCAGCCACAATGTTAGCATCGCAGAGCCGCCGGAGGGAGCTGGCGGGGAGCCAAATTGAATATGTCCGGCACGTCGGTTTGACAGGTTTCCTGGCCATGCCTCAGAGACAATCTCCAAAGCTCGCGATGATTGCTGGCATCACCACCATGCTGGAGCCAGCATCAACGGAACGCGCATCAATATTGCCCAGTGCCCAATAGTGGAAAGCCATGAAGAGCAGGCACGCTGCACGGGGCGTAGTCGTGACCGGGCGATCCGGCCAGGCTAGAGCACGTCCTGTTTAATCCGGTTCATATCCTGCGGCTTTGAAGTAATTGGCACATTCGGCTGGGGGGAAGAGG
>NZ_JBVVQU010000086.1:0-18190 GCF_055811555.1 Mesorhizobium sp. WSM4813 | reverse complement strand
GGTCCTCCCGGCGGACAAGAAAACTGTCACCCATGCAATCGGTCCATTCTGTTACCTATCTATCCGGTTCGGACACCGGCATCTTCTCCCCGTATAGAGACGGGGAGAAGGGCGCTGTCATCAGCGGTTTCGCCAATCGCAAATGCTCGAACATTTCATGCCAGCGTCGGAGCGTCCCCTTCTCCCCGTCACTATACGGGGAGAAGTGCCCGGCAGGGCGATGAGGGGCAGCGCGTACCGTCTCATTATGCCACCCCACCCCTGTTCCAGCCCCTGCCCCGATCGCCGAACATAGCGTAACCGGTCTCGGTGACCGCCACGGTGTCCTCCAGCTTGATGAAGCCGCGCGTCGGGTGGAGCATCGTCGTCTCGACCGAAAGCACCATGTTTTTCTCCAGCGGCTTTTCGGCATAGGTGCCTTCATAGCTCACCGGATGGTTGGTCATCAGGAACGGCGCCTCATGGGTGATCAGTCCCATGCCGTGGGCGAAGAAATCGGTATAGGGCGCCACCTTTGACGCTTTCAGCACGCGTTCCGAGTAGGAAATCATGTCACCACCCAGCGTGCCGGAGCGCACCTTGGAAAAGGCCGCCTGCTGCACCGCCTCGACTTCGGCCAACAGATCCTCGAGTTCGGGATCCGGCTCGCCCAAAATGCCCATGCGGCAGAGGTCGCCGATATAGCCGTGGTAATTGCCGCCGGAATCGATCGACATCACCTCGCCCTTCTTCCATGCCTGCGGCGAGCCGGCGCGGTTGTGGCTGGCGCCGAGCGTCAACAGGCAATATTCGAAATGCGCGCCGCGATTGGTCTCCTCGCGCCGCAGCTGCTCGATGATCTCGGTCTTGGTCGTGCCTTCGCGCGCCCAGGCAATGGTCGCCAGCATGGAATCGGTGATCAGTTCGGAGGCGATGCGCAGCTTCTCCAGCTCCGCATCCGTCTTGATCGCCCGCATCCGCTCCAGCATGCCGGTCGCATCGATCAGCTTGGCATCCGGCAGCGCCTTGCGGATCAGCGTGTAGGCGTCCGACGGCAGGAAGGCCGGCTCGATGCCGATGCGGGCTTCACCTTTGCCGATTTTCGCCAGGTGCTCGACCGCGAGATTGGCGGCGTCGAGCGTGCCCCAGCAGGCGGCGTGGACGGTCGGCGTCCAGAACGGGTTGTTTTGGTGCTCGGCACCCTCCATGCGGTTGCCGATATAGGCGGCGTGGTCCGGCCCGTCCTTCTCGTAGACGACAACAGGCAGATAGCGGCTGTGGCCGATCGCATCCATGGCGGCAAAGAAGATGAACTTGTAGCCGCCAAGCAGATATTGCGTGTTGTGCTTGGAGGTGGCGAGCAGCACATCGATGCCGGCTTCCTCCATCAGCCGGTCGACCCTGGCGTGGTCGAACGGGATGGTGCTGACGGCATTCTTACCCGGGGCGACGTTCATCTTTCTCTCCCTGATTCCTTGGCCGGCCGGTCGGATCTCGGCGGTGTCCAGTTTGTCCTACTACATAAGTCTGGTCCTGCCAGATAAGGTCGGAAGGACCGCTTCCTGTAACTGGTCCAGCGGACGAAATTTTCAAAGCCACATGAGGATGCGCCAAATCCGCCTCTGGCGAAACCCTCGGCAAGGCTCATAATCACCCTTGCAAGGATGCCGTCTGGCATCCCAGGGTACTGACCCACCCGGCCGGGTGGTTGAGAGGGACGGAGTTCGATCATGTCAGAGGTCACGATTTCCAGACGCAGCGTGCTTGCCGGTTCGGCACTGCTGCTGGCTTCGACAGGGCTGCCGACGATCGGCTGGGCACAGACGCCGAAGAAAGGCGGGCGGCTGGTCGTCGCCGCGGATTCCGAGCCGCGCAACCTCAACCCGGCGATCGTCGCGTCCAACGGCGTCTTCTTCATTGCGAGCAAGATCGTGGAACCTTTGGCCGAGGCGTCCTTTGACGGCAAGGACGGGCTCGACCCGCGCCTGGCGACAAGCTGGGAGGGCGCCGCCGACGGCCTGTCGGTGACGTTCAAATTGCGCGAGGGCGTCAAATGGCATGACGGCAAACCCTTCACCTCCGCCGACGTCGCGTTCTCGGCGCTGCAGATCTGGAAGCCGCTGCAGAATCTCGGCCGCACCGTGTTCAAGGATCTGGAGGCGGTCGACACCCCGGACGAGGCGACGGCGGTGTTCAAATTCGCCAGGCCGACACCATTCCAGCTGATCCGCAACGCCTTGCCGGCGCTGACAAGCGTGGTGCCGAAGCACATCTACGAGACGGGAAAAATCGAAGAGAACCCGGCCAACAATGCGCCGATCGGCACCGGCCCGTTCAAATTCGCCGAACACAAGCCAGGCGAATATTATCGGCTGGAGAAGAATGGCGACTATTGGGGCAAGGACCAGCCTTACCTCGATGAGATCATCTATCAGGTGCTGCCCGACCGCACCTCGGCGGCAAGCGCGCTCGAGGCCGAAGAGATCCAACTCGCCGCCTTTTCCGCGGTGCCGTTGGCAGATCTCGACCGCATCTCAAAAGTGCCTGGCCTCAAGGTGATCACCAAGGGTTATGAGGCGCTGACCTACCAGCTCGTCGTCGAGATCAACCATCGCCGCAAGGAGTTGGCCGACCTGAAGGTGCGCCAGGCGATCGCCCACGCCATCGACAAGGATTTCGTCGTCAAGACGGTGTTCCTCGGCTATGCCGCCACCGCCACCGGCCCGGTGCCGAAAAACGATCCGCAGTTCTATACGGCCGACGTGCCGACTTATGCCTTCGACGTGGCCAAGGCCAACGCCCTGCTCGACGAAGCCGACTACAGCAAGGGTGACGACGGCAAGCGCTTTTCACTGAAGCTGCTGCCGGCGCCCTATTTCAACGAAACAAAACAGTTCGGCGATTATCTGCGCCAGGCGCTCGCCGCCATCGGCATCGACGCCCAGCTGGTCAACAACGACTCGGCCGCGCATATCAAGGCCGTCTACACCGACCACGCCTTCGACCTTGCGGTCGGGCCGCCGGTGTTCCGCGGCGATCCGGCGATCTCGACCACCATTCTGGTGCAGAGCGGCATTCCGGACGGCGTGCCTTTCTCAAACCAGGGCGGCTACAAGAACGACGAACTCGACGCCCTCATCGCCAAGGCATCCGAGACGCTCGACCCCGCCGCGCGGACTGAACTTTACAAGGAGTTTCAAAAAAAGGTCGCAGCCGAACTGCCGCTGATCAACGTCGCCGAATGGAGTTTTATCAGCGTCGCGCGTGACTCGGTCAGGAATATCGCCAACAACCCGCGCTGGGCGGTGTCGAACTGGGCGGACACCTGGCTGGAGACCTAAACAGGTCTCTCCAGACTTGCGCGTCGCTTGTGTGGGTGCTCAGCTTCGGTAATGAGAGCTCTACGGCGCCCCCCTCTGTCCTGCCGGACATCTCCCCCACGAGGGGGGAGATTGGCAGCTTTGGCGCCTCGCTCAGTCCGGCAACGTTGGAGATTGGCGAAAGCGATAATGACAGCCAATCTCCCCCCAAGTGGGGGAGATGTCCGGCAGGACAGAGGGGGGCGTCGTAGAACGCAACGCGGGAGAATTGGCCCACCTGCCAATGTTATCGCGCCATGACCCGCGCCCTCACCCTCCTTCGCCGTCGCCTCGTCGGCAGCGTCTTCGTGCTGCTGATTGTCGTCATCGGCACTTTCCTTTTTCTGGAAGCCGCTCCCGGCGACGCTGTCGACGCCTATATCGCCTCTACCGGCGGCGATGCCGGCATGATCGAATTGCTGCGTCATCGCTGGGGCCTCGACCAGACGGCGCTGACGCGCCTGGCCAACTACCTCTGGGCGCTGCTGCATCTCGACCTCGGCCAGTCGGTGACCTTTTCGCGGCCGATCCGCGACGTCATCCTCGAACGCCTGCCCAACACGCTGCTGTTGATGGGCAGCGCCACCGCGCTCTCCTTCGGGCTCGGCTCGGCGCTCGGCATCTATGCCGGCGCCAGACCCGGCAGCTTTCGCGACCGCTTCCTGTCGATCGGCTCGTTGGCGCTCTATGCAGTGCCCGGCTTCTGGCTCGGGCTGGTGCTGATCATCGTCTTCGCCGTCGACCTGCGCTGGTTTCCGATCGGCGGCATCGAGAGCATTGCGTCGGGCAAGACCGGCCTCGACCGCGCGGCCGATATCGCCGGCCATCTCGTCCTGCCGGTGGCGGCCCTCGGCTTCATCTATCTGGCGCTCTATCTGCGCATGATGCGCGCCGGCATGGCCGAGGTCTGGCGACAGGATTTTGTCCTCGCCGCTCGCGCCAAAGGGCTCTCCCGCCGCCGCATCGTGCTCGCCCACGTTGCCCGCAACGCGCTGTTGCCGCTGGTCACCATGCTCGGCCTGCAATCGGCGCAGATGCTCGGCGGCAGCGTCGTCATCGAAAGCGTCTTTTCCGTGCCCGGCCTTGGCCGGCTGGCGCAGGAGGCGGTGGCTGCGCGCGACACGCCGCTGCTGCTCGGCATCATTCTCACCAGCGCCGTCCTGGTCATCGTTATCAACCTTCTCGTCGACATCGCCTACGCCTTCCTCGATCCGCGCGTCGGCGCCAGCGAGGCCGGTGCGTGAGCCCGCTTCGCCGCTTTGTTGGCACGCCGGAAGCGCTCGCCGGCGCGATCATTCTGCTGGCGCTGTTCGCCATGGCGCTATCGGCGCCGCTATTCTTTCCCGGCGATCCGCAGGCGATTGCCGGGCCGGCATTGCTGCCGCCCTTTCAGGACTGGTCGCTGCCGCTCGGTACCGACCGGCTCGGCCGCGATGTGCTGGCCGAGCTTTTCCACGGCGCCCGCACCTCGCTGGCGGTCGGGCTGGCGGCGGCAGCCGCAGCCCTTGCCGTCGGCGCAATAGTCGGCACGCTGGCCGGCTTTGCCGGTGGCCTCGTCGATGAGGTGCTGATGCGCATCACCGACGCCTTCCAGACCGTGCCGAGCTTTCTGCTGGCGCTCGCCTTCGTCAGCGTCGTCGGGCCATCGCTCGGCGTCGTCATCGCGGCGATCGCGCTCGGCGCCTGGACCGGGCCGGCGCGCGTTGCCCGAGCCGAAGTGCTGTCGATCCGCGAGCGCGATTTTGTCGCCGGCGCCCGCGTCATCGGCATGCATCCGCTGGAGATCGCCTTGCGCGAAGTGCTGCCCAACGCATTACCGCCGGTGCTGGCATTGTCGTCGGTGATCGTCGCCGCGGCGATCCTCACCGAGGCGGCACTTTCGTTTCTCGGCCTCGGCGACCCCAACCGCGTGACCTGGGGCGGCATGATCGCCGAAGGCCGCGCCGTGCTGCGCACCGCGCCCTTCCTGTCGATCATTCCCGGCGTAGCGCTCGTGCTGACCGTGCTCGGCGTCTATCTCGCCGGTGAAGGCGTCGTCGAGACGACGGCGGTGAGAAGGAGCCTGTCGTGACGGCGCTGCTTTCGATCCGCGGTCTGACGGTGACCTATCGCCGCGATGGCGTCGAGGTGGCGGCGCTGAACCATGTCAGCCTAGATGTCGCCGCCGGCGAGCGCTTCGCCATCATCGGCGAGAGCGGCTCGGGCAAGAGCACGCTGGCGCTGGCCATTGCCGGGCTGCTGCCGGGATCTTCCAAGGTTGGAGGCTCGATCGAGTGGTTTTTGCCATCCTTTGGTGCCAAGGCACCCCCCTCTGTCCTGCCGGACATCTCCCCCTCAAGGGGGGAGATTGGCAGTTCCGCTGTTGGCTCTCCTTCACCGACTTCGGCCTCAACACCTTCTGCGATTGGCGGAAGCAGAAATGACAGCGCAATCTCCCCCCTTGAGGGGGAGATGTCCGGCAGGACAGAGGGGGGCGCGACAGAGCGCCGACCATCTGCCATTGGGACAAGCCACACTCCCCTCGGTGGCCGCGATATTGGCCTTGTCTTCCAGGACCCGTCGGCCAGCCTCGATCCGGTAATGGCAGTTGGCGAGCAGATCGCGGAAGTCGCGCACACGCATCTCGGCCTTACTTGGTCGCAATCCTTTGCCCAGGCAAAAACCCTGCTCGAACGCGTCCGCCTGCCCGACCCGGACGCCGCTCTGCGCGCCTATCCGCACCAGCTTTCCGGCGGCCAGAAGCAACGCGTGGCGATCGCCGCGGCGATCGCGGCCGGTCCGAAACTGCTGATCGCCGATGAGGCGACCAGCGCGCTCGACACCATCGTGCAGGCCGAGATCGTCGCGCTGATCCGGCAATTGGTGGCCGAGGACGGCATGACGCTGCTGTTCGTCAGCCACGACATCGCGCTGGCCGCCGATCTGGCCGAGCGCATCGCCGTGTTCCGGCACGGCGAGCTGGTCGAGCTCGGCACGACGGCGCAGATCGTCGCTAGTCCGCGCCACGCCTACACAAGAGCGCTGCTTAACGCCCATCTCGGCCTCGACGCCGAACCGCTGCTGCAGCAGTCAGGAGCGTCGCGGTGAGCAGTCCATTGCTGGCTGTTTCCGGCCTGACCAAACGATATCGCCGCGGCGGCAACACAATCGCCGCCGTCGATGACGTTTCCTTCGACATCGAGGCCGGCGAGACGCTGGCGCTGGCCGGCCCTTCCGGCAGCGGCAAGTCGACGGTCGCGCGGCTGCTACTGCGGCTGATCGAACCGGACGCCGGCCGTATCGAGTTCGAAGGTGGCGATTTCCTGTCCCTGAACGATACTGCGTTGCGCGCCCGGCGCGCGCGCGTGCAAATGGTCTTCCAGGACCCGCTCGCCGCCTTCAATCCGCGCGCCAGCGTCGCGCGCGTGCTTGACGATCCTTTGCGCATCCATGGCATCGCAGGCCGATCAGAACGTCCGCGTCGCATCGCCGCTCTGCTCGAGCGCGTCGGCCTGAGCGCTGATCTCGCCGGCCGCGCCATACACGAAATCTCGGGCGGCCAGCGCCAGCGCATCGCGATCGCTCGCGCCATCGCGACAAAACCGTCGCTGATCGTGCTCGACGAAGCGGTGTCCGCGCTCGACGTATCGGTGCGCCGGCAGATCCTGCAATTGCTGCTCGATCTGCAGCGCGAGGAACGGATCGCCTATCTATTCATTTCGCATGATCTCGGCGTTATCAGGGCCATCGCTCATCGTGTCGTCATTCTCGATGCCGGCCGCGTCGCCGAGAGCGGCAACGCCCGGGCGGTCATCGGTGCCCCGCAGTCGGCGATCGGCAAGGCGCTGGTGGCGGCAGCGCCAAAACTGAACAGGACCAGAACGCAGGGCGCGGCCGATCGTCAGTAACCCAGCGCGCAACCATCCTTGCGCGGATCGGATGCGCCGGTGAGCGTACCCTTGTCCCAGTCGATCAGCACCAGCTGGCCGCCTCCATGCGGCTCGGTCGCGATGGACAGCTGATGGCCGCGCTCGCGCAGGCCGGCGATCGCCTCGGCCGGAACGCCACGCTCTGCCTCCACAGTGTTCTGTCTGTAAAACACTCGTGGCGCATCCAGCGCCTCCTGAGGGTCCATGCCGAAATCGATCATGTTGGTGAGCAGGTGGACATGGCCGAACGGCTGGTAGCCGCCGCCCATAACGCCGAACGACATGACCGCCCGGCCATTGGCTGTCATCATGCCTGGCATGATGGTGTGCATAGGGCGTTTTCCCGGTGCGATGCGGTTTGGGTGGTCCGCCGCCAGGCGGAAGCTGCTGCCGCGGTTCTGCAGGACGACCCCGGTCTTCGGGCCGACCACTCCGCTGCCGAACGAACCAAAGGTCGAGTTGATGAAGCTGACCGCATTGCGGTCGCGGTCGACCACCGAGATGTAGACGGTATCGCTCGGCCGAAGCTCAAGCCGTGGAAGATGCGTCATCGCGCGCGCCGGATCGATCTCGGCGCGGAGCCGGTCCGCATGGGATCTGGACAACAACTGCTCCACGGGAACATGGACGTGGTTCTGGTCGCCGATGAAATTGTCGCGGTCCTGATAGGCAAGCCGCCCCGCCTCGATCTCGAGGTGAAAGCGCTCGGCGCCGTTCGGCTCCAGGGAGCCGAGCGAGAAGCCCGACAGCACATTCAGCATGATCAGTGCCGTCAGCCCTTGGTTGTTCGGCGGCATCTGATGGATGTCGTAGCCCCGGTAGGATGTGCCGACCGGCCTGACATAGTCGCCCTTCGTGGCCGCAAAATCCTCGAGCGCATGCAACCCACCGAGAGCACGCAGACGCGACACCATGTCGTCGGCGACCTCGCCTTCATAGAAGCCGGCGCGGCCACGGCGCGAGACGATGCGCAGGGTCTCGGCCAGTTGCGGCTGCCGGTGCAGTTCGCCGGCCTGCGGCGCCCTTCCATCCGGCAGAAAAATCCGCGTGGCATGTTCGTCCGCGGCAAGCAAAGCAGCACTTTCAGCCCAGTCGAAGGCGACGCGGTCTTGGACGACGTAGCCCTGTTCGGCGTAGCGTATGGCAGGTGCGAGTGCGGCGTCGATGCCCTTTCTGCCATGATCCTCGAGCAGCCGGCACCATGCGTCGATAGCGCCCGGCACGGTGACCGCGTGCGGACCGGACTCAGGCAGTTCGACATGCCCCCTGTCCAGATACCATTCAGCCGTCGCTGACGCAGGTGCGCGGCCGGAGCCGTTGAAGGCCAGAACCTCGCCTTGGCCGTTGGGACAATAGAGGACGAAACAGTCGCCGCCGACACCGGTCGATTGCGGCTCGACGACCGCCTGCACCGCCGCCGCGCACACCGCTGCATCCATCGCGTTGCCGCCGGACCGCAGCATCTCGATCGCCGCCAGCGTCGCCAGCGGGTGCGATGTCGCGGCCATCGCTTCCGTCGCACGAACCGGCGACCGTCCGGGGAGTTGGAAATCACGCATGCAGTTCAATAGCCTCCGACCAACCAGATGTGAACTGGCAACAGCAGCCAAGGGCTGCGCCACCGAAAGCAGCACGATCACAGCGCCCAACCCTGGGAAATTGCCGATCTCAATCAGCGAATTTAAAAATATCCGTGGTGTAGTCGGGGTAGGCGTCCAGACTGTCGAAAAGCTTGGCCAGGTCAGGGGTGCCCGCCAATATTCCGGACAACACCAGCGCAGTCGCCACGCCGGCACCAATTCCGCCGGCGACATCGTGTTCGACGCTGTCGCCGACACAGACCACGCTGCTGCGGTCCGGGTTGCCCGCCAGCGCCAGCGCGGCATCGAAGATCGGCGTGTAGGGCTTGCCGATGCGGGTGACGCTGCCGCCGAGGCTCTCGTAGAGATTCGCAAGCTGACCGGCGCCAAAGCGGGGCCCCACGGCGGTCAGCATGATCTTGTCGGGGTTGGTGCAGAAGCACGGCACCTGCCGCGCTGCTGCCGGTGCAAAAAGCCTGCGATAGTGATCGATGTCGAAGCGATCGCCCTCGCTGGCGGCGATCAGCACCAGTTCGGCATCATCGCCGTCGCTGGTCAGGGTGAAAGGCAGACCTTCAATCGCCGAACGATCGCCCTCGCGGCTGATCAGCAGGCACTTTGTGTTTGGGCGCAGCTTTCCGGATATCGCCATTTCGTGAAAGGACCTCCACGCGATCTCGCCGGAAGAGACAAATTGATCCCAGCTTCCTGGTTCAAAGCCGAGCTTCAGCAAGCGGGCTTCGTTGGGCCGCGCGCGCCTGCCGGAGTTCGAGACCAGCACAATCGTCTTGCCTGCGCGCCTCAGCGCCGACAACGCCTCCACGGCACCCGGATAGGGGTTTGTACCGTCGTGCAGCACGCCGAACTGATCGAGCAGGAACACCTGATAGCGCTCAACCAGCGCTCCGATACCCTCGAGATGTTCAACCGTTTTCGTGCTCACAAAAACCCCGCTTCGGTTGCGCCCCTCAGCGCCAGCCGCGCCGTGCCGGCGGCCGCCTCGTCCGAAAGCGCCGGCAGAAAATCGACGCCCAGCTTGCGCTGCCGGATCGCGGTCCAGGCGGGATTTGCCGCACCGCCGCCGACACTTCTCACCGAGAGCAGCCGAGGCGCGCCGAGCTCGGCAAGCCGGCGGTAACCGAGCGCCTCGATCTCGGCAATGCCCTCCAACATCGCTTTCAGATAGCCGGCGTCGTCCGCAGGCCGCGGCGTCAGACGTGGCGGCAGAGCAGGATCGGCGATCGGAAAGCGTTCGCCGATCGCGGGAAGCGGATAATAGTCGAGGCCGGTCTCCGTCATGGGGTCTATGGCCGCACTCAGCTCGATGATGCGCGCAAGAGGGAAATGCTGCGCCAGCACCTTGCCGCCCGAATTCGACGCACCACCCGCAAGATAGGCATCTCCCAGCCGGTGACTGTAGATGCCGAACTGCGGCGCCGAGATCGGCCGATCGGAGAGGATCTTGATGGTCAGTGAGGACCCCAGCGCGGTGACCCCGTCGCCAACTGCCGCAGCACCCGTCGCCAGGAACGACGCGCAGCCATCTGTTGTCCCGGCGACCACGGTGACGTCGCGCGCCAGGCCGAACAGGTCCGATGCACTTGCGGTGAGCGTGCCGTTCACATCGCCCGGCTTGACGACATCAGGAAGGAACTCCATGCGCATGCCGGTCGCCGCGATCCAGTCCGGCCAGCGGCGGGCCTCGACGTCGTAGCCGGTTTTCAGGGCATTGTTCTCGTCGCTGACGTCGAAGCGGCCGGAGAACTGTGCCGCGATCCAGTCGGCCTGATGCAGCACCGCGGCAACACCGGGCTGGCGCTGGAATGACAGTGCCTTGGCGAGACCGGACGTCGCCCCACGTGCTGCGCTCGCTGCCGGCGCCTCGCGCGCGATCACGGCCAGAATGGCGTCGTCGTCGACCTTGTCGTTGTACATCAACGGCTCAGCTAGCGGCCGCCCGACGCCGTCGACCGGCAGCAACGTGCCTGAAGTGCCGTCGACGGCAATCGACCGGACCGCCGCGCGATCGATGCCGGAAAGCAGTTCCGTCAGCGCCGCGCCGACCGCTGACCACCACACTGAGGGGTCGCGGGCGTTCTGGCCAAACCTGTCGAGTGGAACGGCGGAATGCGCGGCAATCGAAAAGTCCGGCCGCATGGCGACGGCGCGCGCACCTGATGTGCCGATGTCGATGCCAATCGAAAGGGGGCCGATTGAAAGCGCCATCTCAGCTGCCGGCTGCATTGAGTTTCTGGCGATACTGCTCGGCGTCCCAATTGATCAGCTCGTCGTTCTCGGCCGCAGTCAGATAGTTCAGCTTCGCCGCAACGTCGATCCGCGCCGTCACGTCGGCAAGGCAGCGCTGCATGGCAACGGCGCCGGCACTCGCGTCGCCGCGCATCAGCACGCCAAGCCCGGGAAACAGGATTGCCACCGGTGCCGTGCCGCACCGTTCGGTGACGCGCAGAACGTCCTCGCCAGGCCTAGCCACGATCGAACCCTGGCCGAGAAAGATGACATGATCGGGATAGAGGCTGCCCCCCGACGCCATGCGGCAGCTTTCAGGATCGATCACGACCGCATGCGCTTCGATATCTGCCGGCAATCTATAGCCGGTGCGTCCGATGAGCGCCGTCAATGCGACAACGTTAGGCTCCGCCACCTCGCGGGGCGGCCGCGCCAGCAGCCCTGTGACGCGGCGCAGCAGCGCCTCGGCGCCGGCGACGGTTTCGGCTGCGACGACCAGGCCGTGATTGGCAAGGATCAGCACATCGACCCCAGGCCGAAGACGCTCGGCAATGCCCTGGGCGAGCGGCAGGCCCGGCCGGCGATAAGGAACATACGCCCATTCGAGGCCATCGAGGCGCTTGGCGATTTGAGCCTCGCAGTCGGCCTGCACGGCAAGCGAAATGGTGTCGACGCAGTGGACATGCAGAACGACGCGCTGCGGCATCAGGGCGTGAACCGTGGTCTCGATCGAGGGGCGCAGCTTGCGTGTGTTGAGCGCCTCGATGGCGAAACCCTGTGGCTGATCGGCGGCCGGGTCGCGCTGTTCGACAGCCCTAAGCAGCGGCGGGATCGCCACGGGAACCATGATGTCCTCGGCGAGTGCATTCTTCAACCAGGTGCCGGAAGCCTTGATCCAGAGCGTGTCGCCGGCCTTCAGCGACGTGTTGCCACCCGCGGCCTGCGTCAAATGCGGGTCGCGCCCGATGCTGGCCGAAAGCGACCGCAAAGCAGCCAGTTCCTGCGCATCCGCATTGATCGCCATCGAAACTCCTTCACAAACCGGCCGCCTGGCCACGGCGTTGGATCCCGGTAGCCGGGACAGCGAGTGACGCTGGTATCGCAGCGGCGAGTAAGTTACGTCAATAGTGATCTTATCCCACCAAATCAAGCTTGCAATCCGATGCGCGTTGAGTAAGTTGCACCAATTGCCGTGGCAAAATGGCATTTCGGGAGGTAAACCGTTGAGCGACTCCGGCCGCCAGCGTCAGATCGTCGAATTGTTGCGGGACCGCCCTTTCGCCTCGGTGCGCGAGCTGCAGGAGCGGCTCGGCGTGTCGGCTGCGACGGTGCGGCGCGATATCGACAAGATCGACGAGGCCGGCGAAGCACGGAAGGTCTATGGCGGCATCTCGGCGCTCGATGGTGCTTCGCAGGCGGGCGTCGCCTATGCCAGGCCTTACGACGAGAACCGCGATCTAGCGGTCGAGGCCAAGCGGCAGATCGCCGCTCTCGCCGCGACAATGGTGCGCGATGGCGACGCCGTCATCGTGCACGGCGGTTCGACCTGTTTCCATCTCGGCGCCAAGCTCGCCGACCGCAACATCCGGCTCTACACCAACTCCATGCCTCTCATCGCCTATCTGAGCGACCACGGCCATTGCAGCCTAACCATTGCCGGCGGCGAACTGCACCGCGAACCCGGCATCATCCATTCGCTCACCCAGTCCGTGCCGTTCTATGCGTCAAAGTTCTTTCTTGGCGCGCAAGGCATCGGCCAGGAGGGCCTGCTGGAATCGCATCCGCTGCTGGTCCGCTCCATCGTCGAACTCAGCCTATGCGCCGACCAGATCGTGGTGCTGGCCGACAGCCGCAAACTGTCGATCCACGCGCGCAATGTCGCACTGCCCTTGTCCCGCATCGGCACGCTGGTGACCGATGACGGCCTGTCCGACGCCGACGCGCGCATGCTCGAAGATGCCGGCGTCATGGTGCGGATCGCCTCTGCCTCGGGAGCCCTCCAGTGAAGGTGGCCATCCTCGACTTCGGCAAGACCAACTCGAAGCTGTTCGTCTTCGGTCAGGACGGGCAGATCCTCGACGAGCGCCGGACCCAGCCGAACTGGACGCGCAAAGCCGGCTTCAGCGTGCTCGACGAGACAGCGCTTCACGATTGGGCGGCTCGTGCCGTCGGCGAGGCGGTCAATATCCATGGCATAGAGGGGCTGATGGTTTCGGGCCATGGCTGCACCTTTGCCTTGATTGACGATGCGGCGCTGACGCATCCCATACTCGACTACGAGCAGGAGCCGCCGGCCGAGATTGCCGCGCAGATCGATCGCCGCATTCCGGATTTCGCCGAGACCTTCTCGCCGCATCTGCCGCTCGGCTTCAACTACGGTCGCCACATGCTGTGGCTGAAGGCGGTGCGACCCGGTGTATTCGCTGCGACGAAATCGATCCTCGGCTATCCGCAATACTGGAGCTGGCGCTTTGGCGGCCGGGCAGTATCAGAGGTGTCCTATCTCGGCTGTCACTCGCATCTGTGGGCGCCGCGCAAACGTGATTTCTCCTCGCTGGTTGACGCCGAAGGATGGCGCGGCCAGATGCCCGCCTTCGAGCGTGCCGGCGCGGTCATCGGCGAGCAGCGCTTCGGCGAGGCGACGCGGCCGATCGCCATTCACAACGGTGTCCATGACAGCAATGCGGCGCTCTATGCCTATCGCCGGCAGGAGCTTGGCCCGGTCACTGTCGTTTCGACCGGCACCTGGGTCGTCGTGCTCAACCCGGACTGCCCGCTCGACGCGCTCGATCGCGACCGCGACATGCTGGTCAATGTCGATGTCGACGGTGGCCCGGTGCCGACCATCCGCTTCATGGGCGGCCGTGAATTCGCGACGATCAGCGCCGGCTGGCAGGGCGCGATCGCCTCCTCAGCCGTACAGCAGGCGATCGACGCCGGCATCATGGCGCTGCCCAGCTTCGCGCCGGGCGGGCCGATGCCTGCCCATCCCGGCGAACTGGTCGGGCGCGCACCCAACGCGGAGGAACGCGCGGCCGTGGCGCTGCTCTATGTCGCGCTGATGGTCGATCTGTGTCTCGACCTGATCCATTCGAACAACACCGTGATCGTCGATGGCGGACTGAACAGTGGCGGCCTGCTCGCTAGCCTGCTGGCGCAACTGCGTCCCGGCCAGGCCTTCATGCAGGGCGCCACGCTGGAGGGCAGCGCCACCGGAGCGGCGGCTCTTGCCTTCGAGAGTGTTGGCCGCGAATTTGCCGCCGAGGCGCCGGAGCCTGTTTGTGCTTCAAGCTTCACCGGGCTTACCGGCTATCGCAATAGCTGGCGCGGTCTCGCCGGCGATCGAGGCGTCGTTGAAACTGCAGCGCGAGGCGCACGATGACCGCCGCTGCCCGGATCGAAACAGTGCGCCAGCCGGTGCTGGAGATGCGGCATATCTCCAAGACGTTCGGCCCGATCCGCGCCTTGCAGGATGTGTCGTTAACCGTCCATGCCGGCGAACTGCACGCGCTGATGGGCGAAAACGGCGCCGGCAAGTCGACGCTGATGAAGGTGCTGTCCGGCGCCTATAGGCCGGACCCCGGCGGCGATATCCTGATCGACGGCACACCCGTCGCCACCGGCGACCCGATCAAGGCGCGCGCCAACGGCATTGCTGTCATCTACCAGGAGCTGTCGCTGGCGCCCAACCTGACGGTCGCGCAGAACATCTTCCTCGGCAACGAGCCGAGACGGTTCGGCATCGTCGACCGCGACCAGTGCAATCGGCGCGCCAAGGAAATCATCGCGCGGCTCGGCATCTCCTTCTCGGCGCGCGCCCCATTGTCCAGTCTGTCGCTTGGCGAACGCCAGATGGTCGAAATCGCCCGTGCGCTGTCGACCAGCGCGCGCATAATCGTCATGGACGAGCCGACCACCTCACTGACCTCGCGCGAGACGGACAGGCTGTTCGAGGTCATTGCGACGCTGAAGTCGCAAGGCATCGCCATCATCTACATCAGCCACCGCATGGAAGAGGTCTACCAGCTTGCCGACCGTGTCAGCGTGCTGCGCGACAGCGGCTATGTCGGCACGCTCGATCGCGCCGACCTGAATGCCTCGCGCCTCGTCTCGATGATGGTCGGCCGTGACCTGTCCGCCTTCTACAAGAAGGATCACCGCCCACCGGACAGCAAGCGCGCGATCGCACTGTCGGTGCAGGGCATGTCGGACGGCAATCTTTTGAAGGACTGTTCCTTCGACCTGCACAAGGGCGAAGTGCTGGCACTGGCGGGCCTGGTCGGCTCGGGCCGCACCGAGCTCGCACGGCTGATCTTCGGCGCCGACAGGCACACATCAGGCACGCTGGAACTCGACGGCAAGCCGATATCCATCGGCTCGCCGCGCGAGGCGCTGGACGCCGGCATCGCCTATCTCACCGAAGACCGCAAGGAACTCGGCCTGTTCCTCGACATGTCGATTTCCGACAATATCAGCATGGGCGTGCTCGCAAGGGACGCGCGGGCCGGCGGCTTGCGCGACTTCGCGACGGCAGAGAGGCGCGCCGCCAAGGCGGTTTCCGACCTCTCCATCCGCACCAGGTCGGTTCAGGCCAATGCCGGCTCGCTGTCGGGCGGCAACCAGCAGAAGGTGCTGCTCGCCCGCCTGCTCGAAACCGAGCCGCGGGTTCTCATCCTCGACGAGCCAACACGCGGCGTCGATGTCGGGGCGAAGTCGGAAATCTACCGGCTGATCGACGATCTCGCCAAGAAGGGCATCGCCATCCTGATGATCTCCAGCGAACTGCCGGAGGTGATCGGCGTCGCCGACCGCGTGCTGGTGATGCGCGACGGCACCATATCAGGCGAGGTGACGGCATCCGAAGGCCAACCGCTCAGCCAGGAAGCAATCATGGAACTTGCAACGGGAGCGGCCAAGGGATGACCGACAAGAGCGGCCAAGGGATGACCGACAAGGCAACCGAGATGAGCGCAGGCGACCAGGCTGTCGGCAGGAGCCGGCGGCTGCGCACCGCCTTCGCCGCCCTTGGCATGCTGCCGGTCCTGATCCTTTTGGCGGCCGGCTTCCAGTTCATGAACCCGCGCTTCCTGACTGAGACCAACCTGTTGATCGTCACCCAGCAGTCGTCGATCAACATCGTGCTTGCGGCGGGCATGACCTTCGTCATCCTGACCGGCGGCATCGACCTGTCCGTCGGCGCCATCCTTGCCGCCTCGGCGATGGTGGCGGTGATGGTGTCGCTGGTGCCGGATTGGGGCATGCTCGGCGTGCCGGCGGCCATTCTGGTCGGCCTCGGCTTCGGCGTCATCAACGGGCTGCTCGTCGCCTACATCAAGCTGCCGCCGTTTATCGTCACGCTGGGTTCGCTGACAGCCGTGCGCGGTGTCGCCCGCCTGCTCGGCCAGGACACCACGGTGTTCAACTCGGACCTGCCGTTCGATTTCATCGGCAACGGTTCGCTGTTCGGCATCCCCTGGCTGGTCATCATCGCTCTGTCGGTCGTGGTGCTGTCCTGGCTGGTGCTCAAGCGCACCGTGCTCGGCACCTGGATCTATGCCGTCGGCGGCAATGCCGAGGCCGCCCGCCTCACCGGCATCAAGGTGCCGCTGGTGCTGCTCTTCGTCTATGGCGTTTCCGGCCTTCTGGCCGGCCTTGGCGGCGCCATGTCGGCGGCCCGGCTCTATGCCGCCAACGGGCTGCAGCTTGGGCAGTCCTACGAACTCGACGCCATTGCCGCGGTCATTCTCGGCGGCACCAGTTTCGTCGGCGGCGTCGGCTCGATCTGGGGCACGCTGATCGGTGGGCTGATCATAGCGGTGCTCTCCAACGGGCTCATCCTCGCCGGCGTTTCCGACATCTGGCAGTACATCATCAAGGGATTGGTCATCATCGTGGCGGTCGCCCTCGACCGCTACAGGCTCCAGGCAGGAGCAAGAACGTGATTGACCTTAGTCGCCGGCATTAACGACCGGTTTCATGTAACGCACCGTGAGAGGCGCGGGGCATCAGGAGGAAAACAATGAAGACCATCGCTAAACTGCTCTGCGGGGTTGCCCTTGCGGCCGTCGCCATCGCACCGGCTTCGGCCAAGGATCTGAACAAGGTTGGCATCTCGGTCGGCCTGCTCGGCAACCCATTCTTCGTCGCCACCATCAAGGGAATCGAGGACGCGGCCAAGAAGATCAACCCGAATGTCGAGGTGACGTCGGTGTCGGCCGACTACGACCTCAACAAGCAGGTCTCGCAGGTCGACTCCTTCATCGCCGCCGGCGTCGACGTGATCATGCTCAACGCAGTCGATGCCAAGGCGATCGCACCGGCGGTCAAGAAGGCGCAGGCGGCGGGCATCGTGGTTGCCGCGTTCGACGTTTCGGCGCCGGGCGCCGACGTCACCGTGATGACCAACAACGTCAAGGCCGGCGAAGCGGCCTGCCAGTATCTGGTCGACCATACCGGCGGCAAGGGTGACTATGTCATCCTGAACGGGCCGGCATCGTCGTCGATCCTGGAGCGGGTGAAGGGCTGCAAGGATGTGCTGGCGAAGCACCCGGATATCAAGATCCTCTCCGACGACCAGAATGCCGAAGGCTCGCGCGACGGCGGCCTGAAAGTATTTCAGTCGCTGCTGACCCGTTTCGACAAAATCGACGCGGTGTTCGCCATCAACGATCCGACGGCGATCGGCGCCCAGCTTGCGGCCAAGCAGCTCAACCGCTCGGAGTTCATCTTCACCGCGGTCGACGGCGCGCCCGATATCGAGAAAGAACTCTCTTCCGGCACCTCGATGATCAAGGCCTCGGCCTCGCAGGATCCTTACGTCATGGCTGGCCAGTCGCTGCAGATGGCGGCTGAAGTGCTTGCCGGCAAAAAGCCGGCCGAGGCGACGGTGCTGCTCGACCCGCAGCTGATCACGGCAGAGAATCTGAAGGACTACAAGGGCTGGACCGCGGCCCGCTAGCTAATGCTTCCCAAGGCAGGTGGGGGCGGGGGGCCGGCCCCCCCCCAATTTTTTTTTACAAAAACCGGTGCCCCGTGTGGGGGCGATTGTCGAGCGCAGCAGGAGACGGAGATTTGGGGCAGTTGTATAAATTATTTTGTGAGGTGGGGGCGCGCCGGG